>JANYBQ010000617.1 GCA_025360705.1 Betaproteobacteria bacterium
TGAGCACCAGCGGAAAAGGGTCGGGTGGCACACCTGCCAATAAATAGACAATATGTCTATTATTTGTGATAATTGTCCAAATCGATCAATACGTTGACCATGAAGCAGTTCTCCTCCACCCGCGCCAAGCAAAATTTCGGAGAGTTGTTAAGCGCCGCAGCCCTGGAACCGGTGGCCATTGAGAAGCATGGCAAGGTACAGGCCATCGTGGCGCCGCCGCAGTTCTTCAAGTCCGCGCAAACCAGCGCCGACGGGCTCGACGCACGCCGCCTGGCACGTCTTGGCCAGACCGTCATTGAGAAGAACCGGCTCATCCGGCACCAGCGTATTGCGCTCGACCTGGTGACTGTGCCGGCCGCGGAGCGCAAGAAAATGGTGGACCGCGCCAGGGACGTCGTGGAGCGGTGGCGACGCGAGCAACTGTGCAGCCTGGACTACATCGACCGATGGTCGGCGATTCTGGAGCTACCCGCCAGGGAGATGGCCGCCCAGATGACTTCGGACGACAACGCGTGGGGGCCGGCTTTGCGCCAGAACTCACCTTGGGTTGGCTTGCACACGTGAACCACGCGTGAACCTCGACGCCTTGTTTCAAATTCTGGAAGAGGCCCGGAAATTATCCGTGCACAACGACTTTGTAGTGATTGGCAGCCTTTCCATTCTCGGACTGGAGGCGGACTTCGACGTTCCAAAAGACATGGCCATGTCCAACGACGTCGACTGCTATACCCGAGACGATCCAGACCGGATTTTCGAGCTGGTCGGCGCATTGGGCGAGCATTCCAAGTACCACGAAAAATCCGGTTTTTATCTGGATGCCGTGGGGCCCAACCTGGCCACCCTGCCGGAGGGCTGGAAAGATCGGCTGATCAAGGTCGAGCGCGACAGGCTGCGTGCCTGGTTCCTGGAGCCCAGCGATGCAGCGGTATCAAAGTATGCAAGAGGCGAACCACGTGACATCCGCTGGATCCGGGCCGGCATCCGGGCCGGCGTGGTGTCGCTGCCCGTCGTACGGGCGCGGATGCGCAGCACGACTTTCATTGACATTGAAGAAGAGCGGAAAGCCAAAACGTTGGTCGAAGCGGATTGGGTCTGGTTCAAAGGTCTTCGATGATTGCAAAGAGACGCGGCCTGCAGGCAATGGACAAACTGGAAGCTAATCCATGAACATCAAGCACTACACCTACCGCGTGACATGATCACCGGAAGACGACAAGCATGTGGCGCTGTGCGCCGAATTCCCGTCCTTGAGCTGGCTGGCGAAGACACCCGAGGCCGCGCTCAAAGGTATTCAAAAAGTCATAGCGGGGACGGTTATCGACATGGATGCCAACAGCGAAGCAGCACCACTGGCGTTGGCCGAAAAGCGCTATAGCGGCGAGTTTCGCGTGAGCATTTCACCGCAACTGCAGCGTTTGCTGCAATTCACCACAGGCAGCTTTCTGGAAGTTCAATTCCTACGTCTTGCGGACCCGTCAGCGGTCATTCATGACGGCGCGCATAGTGCTCGAAGCGAACGTTTGACTTTCTACAAGCCGGAAGTTCACCCGACAGTGCTCCTTCCCGGCGGGATGGTCCGCATATGTCGGCGATTTCTTGGCGGGCGACCGCTTGTGGGGTCGTCGGCCATCGCCAGAATGTGGCCGTGCACTCAAGCTGAAATGACGCGTTGTCGGCTGGAGACCCATTCCGGCGGGCTTCCTCATGCCACTTCGCCCCGCCATGTCGAGGTGGCGCGGGCCATGCGCGACGAGTTGCTTCAGGCCAGCTGAAAGGAGGCCGCGGCGGCAGCCGCTACTTCCGGAGACGGCGCTGCGACACCCGCCGCGCGTATCGTTTCCATGCTGGCGCGGCGGTTGGCCCGGCTGCGCCACGCATGCTCACGCATGATGGCCTCGGCACGGCCGCCCTGGCGCTGGATCAGTGCGTTGATCAGCTCCTCGTGGTCTTCCTGCGCGCGCAACAGAAACCCTAGCTGTAGCGGCGTGGCATTTGTTTGCAGGGTGACGGCACCGGGGCCGGACAAGGGCGTCTTGTTGTTGTGCGCCATTGCCGCAGTCAATGCGTGGTTCTCCGCAGCGTTGATCAACGCGGCATGAAAACGCTCGTTGACGGCGCGCCAAGCAAAGGTATCCACTTCGGCGGAGACATCGCGCGCCGCGGGAGCGAGCAATGCCTGGCCATCCGACACCGCAGCCTCCAAGATGGCCCGTGCACCCGGGCTGGGGCCCCGCTCCGCCACGCTCCGTGCCGCCATCGCTTCCAGCGCGCCGCGTACCTCGATGGCATCGGCGATGTCGTCCATCGAGAACGCGCGCACCCGGAAACCCCGCGATGGCAGGCGCTCCAGCACGCCCTCGCGTTCCAGTTCGGCAAGAGCCAGGCGCAAGGGCGTGCGCGACACGCCCAGCTTGACGGAGAACTGGAGCTCGATGATGCGTTCGCCCGGTTTGAGCGCTCCGGCAATCACCGCGTCGCGCAGTTCGCCAACCACCTTGGCAATCTGGGAAGCCATCAACTAAAGAATTTTTGCATGCAATATTGTGGCTGAATGCGCTCCAAATTGCTATCATGGCACAAATTGCACGCAATTTTGCCAACCACAACAACGCAAGGAGCCATCGTGAAGTTTGCAAGTTACTCGGTTTCGGACGGCGCAACCAAGCCGCTACAGCACGGCTGGGGCATGGTGGATGGCGAATTCATCGTTCCCATGACAAGCGCCTGGCCCACCTTGCGGGACGCCATCGGGGCCGGCAGCGACGCCATCGCGGCGCGCGCGGGAAAGATCGCGGCACTGCGCATTGCCTTGAACAGCGTCACCCTGAAGCCACCTGTTCCCGATCCCGGCAAGATCTTTTGCATAGGCCTGAACTACGGCAAGCACATTGCCGAGACCGGCCGCGAACGGCCGGCCCACCCTTCGGTATTCGTGCGCCACATCCAGTCTTTCGTCGGGCATGGCAGCGGCGTGTTGCGTCCCTGGATCTCGGAGCAATTCGACTACGAAGCCGAACTGACCGTCGTCATTGGTCGGGCCGGACGGCATATCAAGGTGGCCGACGCGATGCGCCACGTGTTCGGTTACACCTGCGCGGCGGAAAATTCCGTACGCGATTTCCAGAAGCATGCGACCCAGGCCACTGCCGGCAAGAACTTCGACGACAGCGGCGCGCTGGGGCCGTATGTAGTAACCGCCGACGCGGCCCCACCATTGTCGGAGATGGTCGTCACCGGGCGACTGAATGGCGAGCAGATGCAGAGTGCCCCGGTGACCGACTTGATCTTCTCGGTGCCGGAACTGATCGCCTACCTGAGTTCGTTTACCGCCTTGCAACCCGGCGACATGATTCTTACCGGCACACCCGAAGGCGTGGGAATGGTGCGCAACCCGCCGCGCTGGATGAACGTGGGCGACGTGTTCGAGGTGGACATCCAGGGCGTGGGCCGGCTGTCCAACCCTGCCATTCAAGAAAACAAGTGAGGTCTCCATGACAGCTTCACGCCATCGCTTCGTAGACACTTCAGGCCGCGCCGCGCGCACGCAGAATCCCTGGCCTTCGATCGTGGTGCCGGGAGAGGATATCGCCGCCGAGTACCAGCGTCTGTCAGACGCGGCGCGACCGGACAATGGCCGACGCTCGTCGCTGATCACCCATCCGATGGCCAGCGCTCCGGGGCTGGGGTTTGCGCCCGGCATCGATGTGACCATCAATGTCGTCAACCCCGGCGAGCACACCAGCAAGATCCGCAAGAACTCGAACATGCTCGAGATCTGCATCACAGGCTCCGGCGTTGCAACGGTTGCCGGCCGCGACATCCGCGTCGTCGAAAAAGACGTGTGGAACACGCCTTCGATGCAGGTGCACTCCTATCGCAACGAAGGCAAGCTGCCATGGGTGCGCCTGTCGTATTCCAACGCGCCCTTGCTCGAAAAGCTGGAGGTGCACTACGTCGAGGAGTTTGAAGGCGACGCGCCGCCGGCTGACCGCAATACCAAGCTGGCCGAGCGCTCGCCGGCGCAGATCTCGGCGCGCGATCTGGCGCTGAAAAAACAGATCACTGAGGAAGGCGCCTGGCTGCTCGGCTACGAATGGCTGATCGATATCGACGTGGTCGAGTCCAAGGCATTGCATTGGCCATGGGCCAAGGTGGCCGAGTACCTGCCCACCGTCAACAAGATGGACAAGGCCTACAACGGCCGCCGGCTCTACGTGCTCTACAACCCGGCGACCGAACGGCGCATCGGCACCACGCACAGCTTTTTTGCGACGCTGTCGTCAACGCCG
>JANYBQ010000658.1 GCA_025360705.1 Betaproteobacteria bacterium
CAGTCGGCCATCAGCTCGGCCTCCTTGAGCGCGAGCTGGATGCTTTGCACCGTGGCGTCGATGTTCACTACCACACCGCGCTTGAGCCCGTTGCTGGGCGCGACCCCAAACCCGGCCAGTTTGAGTTCGCCCCCGGGCAAAACTTCGGCTACTACCGCCATCACCTTGGCGGTGCCGATGTCGAGTCCCACTACCAGGTCTTTGTATTCTTTTGCCATGTGTTCACCCGTTTATTTCTTCTTTGCATCCGTCACCACGGTGCTGACGCCCCGCAGGCGCAGCGCGTAACCGCTGGCATGGCGCAAGTCAGCCGATTCCACGGCATCGGGCCGGCGGTTGTAGCGCGACGTAACCTGTGTCAGGGTCTTCAGGAACTGCGCGGTGCGCGCGGTAACTTCGGCGTCGCTGCCACGTCCTATTTCGATCGCGGCACCGGTGTCGAGCGTTGCAACCCAGCTACCGCGGCCGGTCAGGTCCAACTGGTCTAGCGACAGATCCATCGCCTCGAACCGCGGCTGCAACACCTGGTACATCGCCAGCACATGCGGCTCCTGCCCGGTCGGGCCGCTGAGCCGGGGCAACATTTCGTGTTCGACTTCGCCGAGGTTGGCCTCGAAGACTTCGCCGAAATTGTTGAGTAGTTTCGACTCTCCCTCCGGACCCCAATACGCCACCGGCCGGTGTTCTTCAAGAACAACCTGGAGGCGGTTCGGGAAATCCCGTTTGACGATGGCGCGGCGGACCCAGGGCACACCCTCGAACGCCTCCTTGGCATGCGCCAGATCAAGCGTAAGGAAACCGCCGCCCAGCTTGGGCACCACATTGGCGCGCAGCGTTACGGCATTGTTGTGTGTCACATCGCCACTAACCGTGATGGCGCCAATCGAAAACGTTGCGCGGTTGGCGGCCCACGACACCAGCGCTGCCAGCAGCAAGCCGCCAAACACGACAAACAACGCGTTCGCCGTGATGTTCATCAGGCGGACGTCGAACGGTGTGGTGAGAGCTTCGCTCATGCTGAAGCAGCTCCCGCATTCGGCGCCGGCATCCTGCGCGCGTAGTCCAGCCCGGCCAGGGCCAGCAGCTCCACACACAGGGCTTCGTAGCTGATGCCGGCGGCGCGCGCGGACATCGGAACCAGCGAGTGCGAGGTCATGCCGGGCGAGGTGTTGATCTCGAGGAGATACGGCGCACGCGTGGCGCCGTCGATCATCACGTCGATGCGGCCCCAGCCGCGGCAGTCGAGTACGCGGTAGGCCTTGAGCACCAGTTCCTGAATGGCTTGTTCCTCACCCGCCGGCAATTCGCACGGCACCAGGTATTGCGTGTCGTCGGTGAAATACTTGTTCTGGTAGTCGTAGTTGCCGCCCGGCGCAACGATGCGGATCACCGGCAAGGCGCGCGCATTGTCGCCACTGCCGATCACCGGACAGGTAACTTCGTCGCCCTCGATGCACTGCTCGCACAGGATGTCGGCGTCGAATTGCGCTGCCTGCTCCACCGCGCTCCCGACCCCGGAATATCCGGCTACCTTGGTAACTCCGATGGACGAACCTTCTCGCGCCGGTTTTACGATCAGCGGCAGCCCCAGGTCGTCCGCAAGCGCCATCACCTGTGGCCGGCTGTAGACGCCCCGGCGCAGCAACTGGTACCGCGGCGTGGGCAGGCCCTCGGCGATCCAGACCCGTTTGGTCATGACTTTGTCGGTGGCGATTGCCGAGGCCATCACGCCCGAGCCGGTGTAAGGCAGGCCCAGCAACTCCAGCGCTCCCTGCACGGTACCGTCCTCACCCAGGCGGCCATGCAAGGCGATGAAGCAGCGGGCGAAACCTTCACGCTTGAGTTCGCTCAGGTCGCGCTCGGAAGGGTCGAACGCATGGGCGTCCACGCCGCTGACTTGCAAGGCCTTGAGCACGCCGTTGCCCGACATCAGCGAAATCTCGCGTTCTGCCGAGGCGCCGCCCATCAGCACGGCCACTTTTCCGAAATGTTGGCCCCCACGCTTGTCACTGGGTGTACTGCGCTGCCCCCCGGGCGGGCGCATTTTGCCTTGGGGCGGCCCGGGGACAAAACCGGTCTGTCCCATACCCGTCTTTGCGCTCACGCCAACGCTCCCTGCTGAACCAGTTCCAGCACTTGAGGCGGTACCGCTCCGATCGAACCCGCACCCATGCACAACACCACATCGCCGGCCCGGCTGTTGTCCACGATCGACCGCGCCATGTCCTTGATGTCGGCGACGAATATCGGTTCCACCTGCCCGGAGACGCGCAGCGCACGGGCCAATGCCCGGCCGTCGGCGGCGACGATGGGCGCTTCCCCTGCCGGGTAGACCTCGGACAGCAGCACCACGTCGGCCTGGCCGATGACCTGTACGAAATCCTCGAAACAGTCGCGGGTACGCGTGTAGCGGTGCGGCTGAAAAGCCAGCACCAGGCGGCGACCCGGGAAAGCGCCGCGTGCGGCCGCCATGGTGGCTGCCATCTCGACCGGATGGTGGCCGTAGTCGTCCACCAGCGTGAAGACGCCCCCCTGGCTTGCCGCCACGTCGCCGTAACGCTGGAAACGGCGGCCCACGCCCTGGAATTCAGCCAGGGCCTTCTGTACCGCTACGTCCGGTACGTTGAGTTCGACCGCCACCGCGATGGCCGACAGCGCGTTTAGCACGTTGTGGCGACCTGGTAAGTTCAGCATCACGTCCATGTCGGGCAGCGTCACGCCATTGCGGCGCTGCACCGTGAAAAACATCTGGCCGCCCACCGCCCGCACATCGACCGCGCGAACCTGCGCGTCCTCGCCGAAGCCGTAGCTGGTGATGGGGCAAGACACCTGCGGCACGATGTCGCGCACGGCCGGGTCGTCGGTGCACAGGATGGCGGTGCCGTAGAACGGCATGCGGTGCAGGAAATCGACGAAGGCTTTCTTCAGGCGGTTGAAGTCATGGTCGTAGGTGGCCATGTGGTCTTCGTCGATGTTGGTCACGATGGCCATGACCGGCAGCAGGTTCAGGAAGGAGGCGTCGGACTCGTCGGCCTCCACCACGATGTAGTCGCCGCTACCGAGCCGCGCATTGGCGCCGGCGCTGTTTAGGCGTCCGCCGATCACGAAGGTGGGGTCCAGGCCGGCTTCGACCAGCACGCTGGCGACCAGGCTGGTGGTGGTGGTCTTGCCGTGGGTTCCGGCAATCGCGATGCCCTGCTTGAGGCGCATCAACTCGGCCAGCATCACGGCACGCGGGACGATCGGCACGCGCCGGCTGCCGGCCTCCAGCACCTCGACGTTGTCTGGCTGCACGGCGGTGGATGTGACCACGGCGTCGGCGCCCGCCACGTTGGCGGCCGCGTGGCCGGGATAGACATGAATGCCCAATTCGCCCAGCCGGCGTACCGCGGCGCTGGCGGCGATGTCCGAGCCCGACACCTTGTAACCCAGGCTGTGCAGTACCTCGGCGATGGCCGACATGCCGGAGCCGCCGATGCCGATGAAATGGATGTGTTTGATCGCGTGTTTCATGCGGCCAACTCCTCGCACGCGTCTACCACCGCCTGGGTGGCGCCGGTCTTTTCTAGCTGCCGCGCTTTTATCGCGCATGCCAGCAAAGCCGGCCGCGTGGTCTGTTGCAGCAACTGCGCCAGCCGCTCGGCGCTCAGGTCGGATTGCGGCAGCAACCAGCCGGCGCCCCGTTCGACCAGGAAACGCGCGTTACCGGTCTGGTGATCGTCCACCGCCGAGGGAAAAGGAACAAACACTGCAGCCGCGCCGATCGCCGCGAGTTCGGTCACGGTGCTGGCGCCGGCACGGCAGATCACCAGGTCGGCGTCGGCAAACGCGCGCGCCGTGTCGTCGATGAAAGGCGTCAGCTCGGCGTCCACACCGGCGGCCGCATAACTGGCGCGCAGGGCGTCGATTTGTTTTGCGCCGCTCTGGTGTACAACAATGGGCCGCTGCTTTTCAGGGATCAAGGCCAAAGCACGCGGCACGGTGTCATTGAGTACCCGCGCGCCCAGACTGCCACCCACCACCAGCAATCGCAGCGGACCGGTGCGCTGCGCGAACCGCTGCTCGGGAACGGCTTGCCCGATAAACGCAGCGCGCAGCGGATTGCCGATCCAGCGCGCCTTGGCCAGCACGTTGGGGAACGCGCTGAACACGCGGTCGGCGACACCGGCCAGCACACGATTGGCCATGCCGGCGACCGAGTTCTGCTCATGCAACACCAGCGGTTTGCCCAGCAGCACACTCATCATGCCGCCCGGAAACGTGATGTAGCCACCCAGTCCCACCACCACGTGCGGCCGCACCCGGCGCAACACCTGAATGCTCTGCCAGAAGGCGCGCAACAAGCGCAGTGGCAACAGAGCCAGCGTGAATACGCTTTTGCCGCGCACGCCCGAAAAATCGAGTGCTTCAAACGCGAAACCCTGCTTGGGTACCAGTACCGATTCCATGCTCGGAGACGAGGTGCTTCCCTTGCCGCCAAGCCACGCTACGTCCCAGCCACGCTCGCGCAAGGCGTGTGCGACCGCAAGCCCCGGGAAAATATGGCCACCGGTACCACCGGCCATGACAAGGGCTCTGCGTTGTGATGCGGCCGCGGCGTTCATGATCTGCCCCCATGCATCAGCTGCCGGCTTTCGATGTCGATGCGCAGCACCACCGCAATCGCCACCAGGTTCACCAGGATCGCCGAACCGCCATAACTCATGAGCGGCAAGGTCAGGCCCTTGGTCGGCAGGGCACCCAGATTGACACCTATGTTGATGAAGGCCTGAAACCCCATCCAGATGCCCACGCCTTGCGCCACCAGTCCGGCGAATATACGGTCCAGCGCAATTGCCTGGCGCCCGATATGGATCATGCGTCGCGTCAGCCACAGGAACAGGCACAACACGATAATCACACCTACCAGGCCGAACTCCTCTCCGATCACGGCAAGCAGAAAGTCGGAGTGCGCTTCGGGCAACCAGTGCAGTTTCTCGACGCTGCCGCCCAGGCCGACGCCGAAGATTTCACCGCGTCCGACGGCGATCAGCGAGTGCGACAACTGGTAGCCCTTGCCGAGCGCATTTATTTCGGTCCAGGGGTCGAGGTAGGCAAAAATACGTTCGCGCCGCCAGGGCGATAACGCGATCATGAGTCCGAATG
>JANYBQ010000383.1 GCA_025360705.1 Betaproteobacteria bacterium
ACCGACAACATGAGCATCCTGGGCCTGACTATCGACTACGGACCATTTCAGTTTCTGGATGCGTTCGACCCGGCCCACATCTGCAACCACTCGGACACGCAGGGGCGTTACGCGTTCAACCGCCAGCCCAATATCGGTTACTGGAACCTGTTTTGTCTCGGGCAGGCGCTATTGCCGCTGATCGGCGAGCAGGAGCTGGCGCTGGCAGCGTTGGAGTCTTATAAAACGGTGTTTCCGCGTGCATTGGAACGTCGCATGGCGGCCAAGCTCGGCCTCGGCTTCGGCGCCGGCGATGCCAGCAGCCATCACAACGACACCGGCGACAACCAGGAAGGCGACAAGGACCTGATTGAAACGGTGCTGAAATTGCTGGCCGCCGAGCGCGTCGACTACACCATCTTCTGGCGCCACTTAAGCCGATTTGTGTCCGGCGACGGCGTGGACATGGTGCGTGACCTGTTTCTGGATCGTCTCGCGTTCGACGCCTGGATGCAGCGTTATGCGCAACGCCTGGCGCCTCTTGCGAAACCCGATGTCGCACGGCAAATGCTTAGGACAAACCCTAAATATGTGCTGCGCAATCATCTGGGTGAACAGGCGATTCAAAAAGCGAAACTAAAAGACTTTTCGGGAGTCGCAGACTTGCTGGCTTTGCTGGAGAACCCGTTTGATGAGCATCCGGGCATGCAAGCCCATGCCGGATTTCCGCCCGACTGGGCATCCGGCATAGAGATCAGTTGCTCATCCTGAATTCCAGCGGAAACTTAAGGTTTAGCGCCGGTGACAACTGCCGCGGCGCTTGTCATGCCATGGATAAAATACGCACCATGCCTTACAAAATAGAAAAGACCGACGCCGAATGGAAAGCCTTGTTGAAGGAAAAGGGTGCGGAGACCATGGCCTTCGACGTGACACGCCACGAGGCCACCGAGCGGGCTTTTTCAGGCAAATACGCCGACAACAAGGACAAGGGTATCTATACCTGCATTTGCTGCGGTAAGCCACTGTTTGACTCCGAGGCGAAATACGAGTCCGGCACCGGCTGGCCGAGCTACTTCACACCCATCGCGGAAGACGCGGTCGGCACCAAAGTCGATGGCATGTTGTGGATGAAACGCACCGAAGTGCATTGCGCGGATTGCGGGGCGCATCTAGGCCATGTATTTCCGGACGGGCCCAAGCCCACTGGCCAGCGTTTCTGCATGAACTCGGCTTCACTGGATTTCAATAAAGCATGAAAGCGCTACTCGACTTCGTTCCGATATTGCTGTTTTTCGGTGCCTACAAGTTCTACGATATCTACGTGGCGACTGCCGTGCTGATGGCTGCAACCGTGGTGCAAACCGCCATCGTTTACGCGATCGACCGCAAGGTCACGATGATGCAGAAGATCACGCTAGCGTTGATCCTGGTATTCGGCGCGTTGACCTTGTGGTTGCAGGACGAACGCTTCATAAAATGGAAACCCACCGTTTTGTATTTCGCCATAGCCATCGCGCTGGGTGTGGCGGTATGGACCTTCAAGAAAAGTTTTCTCAAGTTGATGCTGGGAGCGCAGCTGGAACTGCCCGACCGCGTGTGGATGCGGCTTAACGTCGCGTGGATCGTTTACTGTGTATTCATGGCCATCATCAATGGGTATGTGGCGGCGTTTTTCAGCACCGAGGCTTGGGTCAACTTCAAGCTCTGGGGTTATATTTTCCCGATCCTGTTCCTGGCCGGACAAGGCTTTTATATCGCGCCGCATTTGAAGGCCGACCAATCCAAGGCGGAGCCTTAACGTGGTCGCGATGTCTATCGGCCCCAATGCGGCCGCGCTCGATCATCGGCTGCGTCAGCGCCTCGCGCCGTCGGAACTTGAAGTGCTGGACGAAAGCGCCGACCACGCCGGTCATGCGGGCTCCAACGGCACCGATTTCGGGACCCATTTCCGGGTCCGTATCGCGTCCCCGATGTTCGCCGGCAAGACGCGTGTGCAGCGTCATCGCCTTGTGTATGATGCGCTGCAAGATTTCATCGACCAGGGCCTTCACGCGCTGGCGATAGAAGTTCTTTGACACCCCATGATCGACTTGCGGCATGTCATGCCGTTTCACATTTTTAGCAACCTGTTGGGAGAACCCATGAATAAAACACTGATCGTCACGCTACTGGCCGCGGCCGGCTTCGCCGCCCTTCCCGCGCTCTCCCAAAACGTTGCCATCGTCAACGGCAAGGCGGTTCCGACTGCACGCATGGAAGCGTTGTCGCAACAGATGGCCAAAGCCGGCCGACCGGTGACGGCCGAGATGCAGGGCCCGCTACGCGAAGAAGTCATTACGCGTGAGATCTTCATGCAGGAAGCGCAGAAACTGGGCCTCGACACCACGGACGACTTCAAGACCCAGATGGAACTGGTACGCCAGCAAGTGCTGATTCGCGAACTAGTCAACGACTTCCAGAAAAAGAACCCGGTGACGGACACCGATGCACAGGCCGAGTTCGACAAATTCGCGGCGGCCAACGGTGGCAAGGAATACAAGGCCAGCCATATCCTGGTGGAAAAGGAAGCCGACGCCAAGGCCATCATCGCCAGTTTGAAGAAGGGCGGTAAATTCGATGCGATCGCCAAGAAATCGTCGAAGGATCCAGGCTCTGGGGCCAACGGCGGCGCATTGGACTGGGCCGCGCCAAGCGGTTACGTAAAGGAATTTTCAGATGCCATGGTGACTTTGGAAAAAGGCAAGATGACCGAAATGCCGGTGAAGACGCAGTTCGGTTACCACATCATCCGGCTGGACGATGTACGCGATACCCAGTTGCCCAAATTCGAAGAGGTAAAACCGCAGATTCTTCAGCAGCTACAGCAGCAGAAACTGGCCCAGTTCCAGCAGGATCTGCGCTCCAGGGCAAAGGTGGAATAGGCCACTGCGTTTTGTGCAACCGCGATTATCGGGTCGCCAGACCCAGCGTCATCAGGGCCCCTATCAACAGCGACTGATGAAGCATGTAATAGGCCAGGCTCCAGCGCCCCAGCCAGGCAAGTGCGCGGCCCGTTCGCGCTGGCTGCCAAGTCAACAGCCCCGGTTGGCGCAGCAGCCAGGCGCCGGTCGCGGCGCCCCACCACATCAGTCCGAGCCATGGAAAGATGGGAACGTAATCCTCGGTGATCGGCTTGCGCGTAATCAGCCCAAGCCAGTTGAGCCAGGGCGTGTTGAATAGCTGCTCGAAAGGGGATGCCACGAGCCCATAAGCGGCCATGAACTTGAAACCGATTGCCAATAGCCCCAGCAGCCACAACCAGTTGCCCCAACCGGATGTCAGCCGCACGACGATAAGCATCAGCGCCATGCCATGCAACACGCCGAAGTAGATAAAGCTGCGGGGGAACATCAGCGCGGACCCGGCGGTTACCAGCACCGCGCAGCCTGCCACCCGCGCCCAGCGCCGCCAGAAACGCCGCCAGCTCTGGCCCTGGTCAAGCGCCACCGCCTGTCCCATGCCGGCGCAAAACAGGAAGGTGCTCAGGATGACGGTGCGCTGCGTTGTCCAAAGTGGATCGTTAAAGAAGTCCTGGCGCCAATACCCGAACTGGTTCAGGTCGAAGCAGAAATGAAAGACCGTCATCCATACCAGCGCCAGCCCGCGCAGCGCGTCGATGGCATCGAATCTTTGGGACCGCATGGCCCCAGTGTAAGAGCCGATCAGGGCTGCAGCGCGAACCTTGGCACGACGGCGGGGTTGACCACATGCGCCGGCCAATGCCCGTTCAGCACGGCGATGGCATGTTGCGCGCCACGCAACTTGGATTCGTGCGTGGACTCGACCGAACTGCCGGCACAGTGCGGCGTGGCGATCACGTTGTCCAGGTCCAGCAGGGGATGTTGCGGTGGCGCACCGGGCGGCGCAAATACGTCTATGGTCTCGAATACATCCAGCGCCGCGCCGGCAATGGCGCGCCGCTGCAGGCATGCAACCAGTGCCGCCTCTTCGACGATTGCTCCGCGCGATGTGTTGATCAGTACCGCCCCTGGCCGCATGCGCGCCAACTGTGGCGCGTCCAGCAAATGGCGTGTTTGCGCGGTCAGCGGCAAGTGAATCGACGCGAAGTCGCTGCGGTCCAGCAACTTGTCCAGCGAGACCATCGTCACGCCGAGCGTGGCTGCGGTGTCACTGTAGTTCGCGGGCGAGCGGGTCCAGGCCAGTAGCTTCAGTCCAAATCCAGCGGCTCGGCGCGCCACGGCTTGCGCGCTGGCCCCGAACCCAATCAAGCCTAGCGTTTGGCCCGCAATGCGGTGTACGCCCGGATGCTGGCGCGCCGTCCAGTCGCCTTGGCGCATGGCCTCCTGCATAAACGGCAGCCGGCGCGCGAACGACAACA
>JANYBQ010000693.1 GCA_025360705.1 Betaproteobacteria bacterium
GTCTTGAGTTCGCCAGCGGCTGCTATCCAGGGAACATAGCTCAGATGGACAAAGGCCGAGTTGTTGGGCCCCATTTTCAGACTCATCTGGCGCACTGCTTCAAGGAACGGCAGCGACTCGATGTCACCCACGGTGCCGCCGATCTCGACGATTGCCACGTCCACCGCGTCGGGCTCGCCAAAACGCGCGCCGCGCTGGATGAACTCCTGGATTTCATTGGTGACGTGAGGAATAACCTGGACCGTCTTGCCGAGATAGTCGCCACGGCGTTCCTTCTCCAGCACGCTCTTGTAGATCTGGCCGGTGGTGAAGTTGTTGGTGCGGCGCATGCGCGTTTCGACGAAACGCTCGTAGTGGCCGAGGTCGAGATCGGTCTCCGCGCCATCTTCAGTGACGAACACTTCGCCGTGCTGGAACGGCGACATCGTGCCCGGGTCCACATTGAGGTAGGGATCGAGCTTGATCAAAGTGACTTTCAGGCCTCGCGATTCCAAAATCGCAGCGAGGGAGGCTGAGGCGATTCCCTTGCCAAGGGAGGACACGACACCGCCGGTGACGAAGACAAATTTGGTCATGTCAGGGGCGAACCCGTGGGTTCGTTCAGGTGGTAAAGAAGAATTATAGGCGTCTGCTACATTGCGGCAATCGCGAAATTTTTCACCGGCTCATAACTCCGCGAACCCCTAAAGCGAGACTCGTCATGGACTTAAGCGGCAAACATCTGGTACTCGGACTGACAGGCGGCATCGCCTGCTATAAGGCCGCCGAGTTGTGCCGTGCGCTGATCCGGGAAGGCGCTACGGTGCAGGTCGTCATGACCGCCGCGGCGGAGCAATTCATTACGCCGGTAACGATGCAGGCGCTCAGCAACCGGCCCGTGTTTACCTCGCAATGGGACGCCCGCGATGTCAACAACATGCCGCACATCAATCTGGGACGCGAGGCCGATGCGATTTTGATTGCCCCATGCAGCGCCGACTTCATGGCCAGACTGGTACAGGGGGCAGCGGATGATCTGCTGAGCTTGATGTGCCTGGCCCGTCCGATCGCCAAGGTACCTTTGCTGCTGGCGCCGGCGATGAATCGGGAAATGTGGGCGCATCCCGCGACGCAACGCAACCTGGCGCAACTGCGGCGCGATGGAACGGCGATTCTCGGCGTGGCCAATGGCGACCAAGCCTGCGGGGAAACCGGCGACGGCCGGATGTTGGAACCCGCCGACCTGGTCCAGGACGTGATCGCATTTTTCCGCCCCAAGTTGCTGGCGGGTCACCAGGTGCTGGTGACCGCCGGGCCGACTTATGAGGCCATCGACCCGGTGCGTGGCATTACCAATTTAAGCAGCGGCAAGATGGGTTTCGCGGTCGCGCGTGCTGCCCAGGAGGCGGGCGCGCGGGTAACGCTGGTGGCGGGACCGGTAAGCCTGGCTACGCCGCGTGGTGTCAGCCGCATCGACGTCCGATCGGCGCAAGACATGTATGCCGCCACTTTGGAACATGTAGCCGGCGCTAGTATTTTTATCGCCACCGCCGCCGTGGCGGACTGGCGTCCGGCGAATGCGGCCGAGCACAAGATAAAGAAGGACGGCTCAGGCGCATCGCCGCAATTGCGGTTTATCGAAAACCCGGACATCCTGGCTGCAGTGGCTGGCTTGGATCGTGCCAAAAGCGGTGAGTTGTTGTGTGTGGGTTTTGCGGCGGAAAGCCAGGATTTGCTGGCGAATGCCCAAGCCAAACGAATCAGAAAAAACATACCGTTGCTGGTCGGCAATATCGGACCAGCGGCTTTCGGGAAGGACGACAACGCGTTGCTGTTGGTAACGGCCGACGGTGTGCGGGAACTGGAGCGTGCGTCCAAACTCGAGTTGGCCCGCGAACTGATCGCGGCCTGCGCAAAATTTGAGCGCGCAAACGCCCGGCACAGCGGTGTACCCGCATGAAAGTGGATGTCAGGATTCTCGACCCGCGCCTGGCCGATCGAGTGCCGGCTTATGCCACGCCCGGAAGCGCCGGTCTGGATCTGCGCGCGTGCCTGGATACACCGCTGACGCTGCTGCCCAACGCATGGCAATTGGTGCCTACCGGCATGGCGATTTATCTGGGCGATCCGAACTTTGCCGCGTTGATACTTCCGCGTTCGGGGCTGGGGCATAAACACGGCATTGTGCTGGGCAACCTGGTGGGCTTGATCGACAGCGACTACCAGGGCCAATTAATGGTTAGCGCGTGGAATCGCAGCCCTCAAGCTTTCACGATCGAGCCGATGGAGCGCATCGCCCAATTGGTAATTGTTCCGGTGGTCCAGGCGCAGTTCAACCGTGTGAACGCGTTTGCCGCCAGCCAGCGCGGCGAAGGCGGTTACGGCTCCACGGGCAAGAGCTGACCCGCTTGGCGCGTCGCAGTCAGTGCAGCGTGCCGCGTTCCTGAAGCTCGACTTTAAAAAATCCGGTACCGGCGGTTCCGCGGCCGATTTCTTCTTCGGTGGCCTCGCGAACCGATTGCACCGCCAGGCTCAGCCGCAACGCGATACCCGACAAGGGATGGTTGCCATCCAGTACTACATGCTCGGGGTAAATTTCCGTCACCGTGTACAAAATATCCTTGGGCGCGTCGGGGTTGCAACCGGCCGGCAGCGCGTGGCCTTCAAATCGCAGGCCCTCCTGGATTTCCGCCGGAAACAGCTTGCGCGCCTCCAGAAAAACCAGCTTCTCGTTAAAGTCGCCAAAAGCCTCTTCCGGCTCGAGTTGCAGGTCGATACGCGCGCCTGGTTCGTGGCCTTGTAAAGCTTGCTCTATTTTGTCGAATAGATCGTCACCGCCGACCAGAAACTCGACCGGCTCTGCCAGCACATCCAGTTCTTCGCCCAGAGTATCTTTAAGCTTCCACGTGAGTCCGACCACGCATTGTTGTGTAATTTCCATAGGAGAATTGTCGCAGCTTCGGCACTGTCGCCAGCGAGATCCGATCGGACATGACCCATGGATGTGAATCAACCCTTGCAACTGTTGGGAGGCCTGAGTCCCAAATTGTTCATGCGGCGTTACTGGCAAAAAAAGCCGCTGCTAATTCGCCAGGCCTTAAGCGGTTTCGCTTCAGCGCTCGATCCGGTCGCCCTGTTTGCCTTGGCTGCGCAGCAACAGGTCGAATCGCGGCTGGTCGTCGGGCAGGGCAATGGATCCGTCGCTATGAAAATACGCCATGGACCTTTTACCCGGCGTGCGCTGCCGGCGCTTAAACTGCCGGGCTGGACCTTGTTGGTCCAAGGTGTGGACCTACACGTGGACGAAGTTCATGCGCTGCTGAATCGCTTTCGTTTTGTTCCAGATGCGCGCCTGGACGATCTGATGGTGAGCTACGCGTCGGATGGTGGTGGCGTAGGGCCGCATTTCGACAGTTATGACGTATTTTTGCTTCAGGCACGCGGTCGGCGCCGTTGGCGTATTGGCCGCCAGAAAGACCTGACGCTGTTGTTGGACGCACCGCTTAAAATTCTGCGCAATTTTGAGCCCGAGCAGGAGTTCGAACTTGAACCCGGCGACATGCTTTATTTACCGCCACGGTACGCCCACGACGGAATTGCCGTCGGTGAATGCATGACCTACTCGATAGGTTTCAAGGCACCTGCGCGTGGTGACTTGGCCGGCGAACTTTTGCAGCGGCTGGGGCAAGACGCCCCCGATATCGGGGGCGCAAATTTGTACCGCGATGCCGGCCAGGGCGCAGTGGATAGACCGGGTGCCATCCCGGTTGGCTTGAATGACTTTGCCCGGGCAGCGTTGCAGCGCGCGATACAGGACCCGGCGGCGCTGGACAAAGCGCTGGGAGAATATTTGACCGAGCCCAAGGCCCAGGTCTGGTTCGATGCCGCAGACTCCGATAACCTGGATGGGCCGCTACAACTCGACCGCAGGACCAGAATGATGTATGACCGGCAATATGTTTTTATCAACGGCGAAAGTTACCGTGCCAGCGGCCGCGATGCGATGCTGATGCGCCATCTTGCGGATGCGCGCGAACTCGACGCGCGCGATGCGGCGCGCGCCAGCGCGCAGGCGCGCGCGATGTTGCACGACTGGTGCAAAGCGGGGTGGATTCATGCGGCCTGAACCTGCTTCGCCGGTCGTGTTGCCTTCGGGCCGTTTCACGGGTCGTGAGGCTTTTGCGCAATTGGTGCGAAACGCACTGATGGCCGCTGCACAGCAGAACTGGCGTGAGATCGTGTTCAGCGACGCGACGTTTGAAGACTGGCCTCTGCAGGAGCGGGCGGTGGTTGATTCGCTACAGGCCTGGTCGAAGTCGGGACGCCGTTTTGTCATGTTGGCCAGCCGGTATGACGTGGTGCTGCGCAGTCAGGCGCGGTTTGTGTCCTGGCGTAAAAAATGGGATCACATTATCGAATGCCGTGTTTGCCGCTACCTGGACAGCACTGACTTTCCCAGTGCCATCTGGAGCCCGGCATGGGCGTTGCGGCGCCTCGACTTGTTTCACTGCGCCGGAGTATGCGGCGCCGAACCGGAGCGCAGGGTGCGAATCCGCGAGACATTGGACGAAATGCTGCTTGGCAGCAGTCCCGGTTTTCCGGCATCTACACTTGGACTGTGATGTTTTTTGGTGCACTAAAACGTCGTTTTAGTGCACCTACAAGGGTTTTCCCGTACTTTCATGTGGATTTTTTGTATAATCCATGCCTAGGCAAGGAAAGCGCTGTTCTTTTCTTCCTTGGCTGGTGCTCTTGGCAGTGTCGGCATTTGACCCAACTTTCCTTCCAACAAACTCATTAGGTATTTCAAATGAACAAGTCGCTCGTTTTGGCCGTTGTTATTGCTGCCGCTGCTCTGGTCGCATGTGGCAAAAAAGAAGAAGCCCCTGTGGCAGCACCCGTGGTGGTGACTCCTGCTCCGGCAGCTGCGGTGGTCGTTCCTGCGGCTGACGCGTCTGCCGCAGGCGCTGCCATGGCTCCTGCTTCCGATGCTTCCGTTGCCAAGTAATTTTCAATTGCGCCCGGCGTTTGCCAGCATAAAGGGCCACCTGTGCGGTGGCTTTTTTTTTGCCACTTCGGCGCCGCGCCGCCCGCCCGCCGGTCTCCGTCCAGCGGTTAGACCCCGATCCAGTCGGTGCCGCGCGCCGGGTCGGCAATGCCGATGTCCGCCATGGAGCAATCCAGGGCCAGCGCCATGGCGGCACGGGCTAGATCCGGCGAATTGTTTTGCGCGCTCAGGTGCGCGGCGACAACGGTCCTGAGTCCGGCGTGACGAATCGCGCGCGCGATATCGGCCGCGGCCTGGTTTGACAAGTGCCCGTATTTGCCGCCGACTCTTTTTTTAAGGAACGGCGGATAAGCGGATGCCGCCAGCATTGCCGCCTCGTGATTGCACTCCAGCAGCATAGCGTTGCACATCGCAAGCTGCTCAAGCACATGCGCAGTGGCGTGTCCCAAATCGGTCAGTATGCCCAGGCTTAGCGCGCCGTCCGAACAGCGCAATTGCAACGGTTCACGTGCATCGTGCGGGACCGTGAATGGTGTCACGCGCATTTCGCCCAGATCGATCGATGCACCATCGATGGCTTGTCGACGCAAGCCCTCAAAGTCCGGACTGCCAATGGCGGCGAAAGTACCGAGGCTCATCCACACCGGGATACGTTCGCGCAGCGCGACAGCATGCGCACATCCGATGTGGTCGCCGTGTTCATGGGTGATGAAAATCGCGTCGATGTCGCATGCGCTTAAACCCGCGCGTGCAAGGCGCTGGTCCAGCGCCTTGATGGTCAGCCCGCAATCGACCAGCAAGCGCTTGACCAGGTGGCCGCTGCCGGCCTCAACAATGGTTGCATTGCCCGAACTGCCGCTGCCCAGGCTGCGGAGGAATCGCAACATCGGCGGGCGGCTGCTTACTTTAGGTCTTCGACAATCACATTCACGATGCGTTGCGCATTGGCCGAAGAATCGGGAGCCCCGGTCGCGTTGAGTACCGAAACGACGGTCGACTCGCCTTGACTGCGAACCAGCACCCGATATTTAACTGGAGCGATGACTTTGCTGGAGCCGCCGAATAGCTTGGACAAAAAGCCCG
>JANYBQ010000037.1 GCA_025360705.1 Betaproteobacteria bacterium
CGAAATGTTTTCCGGGGTTGGCACCCTCAAGTTTGTTAAGGGCAGGTTTATTTTCAGGGTAAATTGGGATGTTCTATGAACACTGACCATCAATTCGGCGCTGGTCGAGATCGAGAGTTATGTCGCGCAGCGCCGGGAACAGACCCTTTTTCGTCTTGAATGTTTGCTCGACGTTCTGGATCTCGATGTACTTGGTGGTAAGGGAATCGCTCATGATTTCACTTCCTCGAACGTAAACGCGGTGGCCAGCTTGATCAACGCGTACTCAAGTACCAGCCCGACGATGCCGATCACGAAGATCGCGATGATGATGTTCTTGACGTTGAGGTTGTTCCACTCGTCCCAGACCCAGAAGCCGATCCCCACGCCACCGGTCAGCATTTCGGCCGCGACGATCACCAGCCATGCGGTGCCGACCGCCAGCCGCACGCCGGTCAGCATGTAGGGCAATACGGCCGGGAACAGAATCCGGGTGGCGATCTTCCATTCGGAAAGATCGAGCACGCGCGCCACGTTCATGTAGTCGCTCGGCACGCGCTGCACGCCCACAGCGGTGTTGATGATCATGGGCCAGATGGAGCAGATGAATATGGTCCAGATCGCGGCTGGGTTGGCGCCCTTGAAGACCAGCAGGCCGATCGGTAGCCAGGCCAGCGGCGACACCGGACGCAGCAGGCTGATCAGCGGGTTGAACATGCGGCTCAGGAAGGTAAAGCGGCCGATCAGAAAGCCAGCCGGGATGCCAACGATGGCCGCCAGGCCGAAGCCCATGGCGACGCGTTTAAGCGAGGACAACACGTTCCAGCCCACGCCCTGGTCGTTCGGCCCCTTGCTGTAGAACGGGTCGCTGAATACATCGATCGCCTGCTTCAGCGTGTCGCGCGGCGACGGAATGCTGCCGCCGCCCGTGATGGAGACTGCTTCCCACACGACGACCAGCAAGGCGACGCCTACGACCGGCGGCAACACCCGCAGCCACAGATCGCGCCAGTCGAAAGGGTTGCGACTGCTAGTGGTCGCGGTCACCGCCGCCAGCGCCGGAGCGGTGTCGTTCGCCGCTGGTTTCATGGCCACCCTGGTTTCGCGTGCAAGGGCGGGAACGATCTCCGGCAAAGTCTGCGGCAATTGGGGTGGGGAGTGGAATACGGCGCTGACCATGGCGTTCTCCTCAGGCTTTTACTTTGAACGAATCGGCGTATTTTTTCGGGTCCTTGCCGTCCCACACCACGCCGTCCATCAGCTTGCTGCTGCGCATGACGTCCCTGGGCACGCTGACATGCATGGCGCCGGCGACCTCTTTGTACAGGTCGATCTGGTTGATCTGTTTGGCCACCGCCAGGTAGTCGGGATGCTCCTTGAGCAGGCCCCAGCGTTTGTGCTGCGTAAGGAACCACATCCCGTCCGACAGGTAAGGGAAGTTCACCTGGCCGTCGTTGAAGAACTTCATGTAGTTGGGGTCGTCCCAGGTTTTGCCCATGCCGTTGTCGTAGCGGCCCAGGATGCGCTGGTTGATGGCGTCCACGCCGGTATTGATGTACGACTTCTCGGCCACGGTGTCGGCCATCTTCATCTTGTTCGACAGGCTGGCATCGATCCACTTGCTGGCCTCCATCACGGCCATCATGACGGCGCGGCAGGTGTTCGGATTCGCCTTGAGGAACTCGGCGCGGGTGCCCAGGACTTTTTCGGGATGGTCCTTCCAGATGTCCTGCGTGGTGATGGCGGTGACGCCGATCTTGTCCATGATGGCGCGCTGACCCCAGGGCTCGCCGACGCAAAAGCCGTCCATGTTGCCAACGCGCATATTGGCCACCATCTGCGGCGGCGGAACCACGATGACCTTGGCGTCCTTGACCGGGTCGATGCCCGAGGCGGCCAGCCAGTAGTTGAGCCACATGGTGTGCGTGCTGGTGGGAAAGGTGCCCGCGAAGGTGTATTCGCGTTTGTCCTTCGCCATCAGTTTCGCCAGCGACGGGCCATCGACCGCGCCCTTGTCGGCCAGCGCTTTGGACAACGTGATGGCCTGGCCGTTGTGGTTAAGGCCCATCAGCACGGCCATGTCCTTTTTGGGCCCGCCGACTCCCACATGTACGCCGTAGACCAGGCCGTACAGCACGTGCGACAGATCGAGTTCGCCATTCACCAGCTTGTCGCGTACACCGGCCCAGCTGGCTTCTTTGGACAGCACGATCTTGACACCGTATTTCTGGTCGAAGCCCAGCACCGACGCCATCACCACGCTGGCGCACTCGGTCAGCGGAATGAAACCGATCCTGACTTCCTTTTTCTCGGGCGCGTCCGAACCGGCCGCCCAGGCGGCTCTCATGCCCAGGCTGCCGAATACGGTTGCTCCACCGGCGGCGCCTGCCTTCTTGATGAATTGGCGCCGGCCCAGTGCCATCGGGCGGGGAGACTGCTGCGTCATGGACGACTCCTGATATAAAAAAAACGGATCGGAAAACAAAAACGGCGTCCATCCTTCACCTGCCCTGGGCAGGTAGTGGATGGACGCCGTTGTCCGCAAGAGGCCTTGCAAGCCTTGCGGCTGAACCGCCTTTGGCCCAGCTTGGTAAAGCTCAGCAGAAACCGTGCCAAAGCGTATCCGCGTGCACCAGCACGGTTGCCGCTATGGCAGCGGGGCCAAGGCGGCCCTATGTGGCTGTGTTGCATATGGGGCGTCTGGCCCATCGTGGTGCGTTCGCACACTTTTGGCCCATGGTTCGCGTAGCGCGGGGCTTTGTTTTTCAGGAAAGACGGTCTACAAAAAGTCGGCCATGGCCAGAACCGCCTCGACCACGTCGCGCAGCCGGCGGTTCTGGTTCATGGCGGTCTGGCGCAACATCTTGTAGGCCTCGTCTTCATTGAGCTTGCGCGTCGCCATCAGCAGGCCCTTGGCGCGTTCGACTACCTTGCGTTCGTTAAGCGATGCGCGCACCGTCTCGAGCTCGTCGCCCATGGCCTGCAGCCGTAACGCCTGTTCCTGCACCATGCCCAGTATGGAGCGTTCGAGTTGCGGTCCGTATTGGGCCGATGTATGGAGACTTGCGGCATTAGCCTGCTGCAACAGCGAGGCCTGGATGATTTTCTGATCGCGCAACTCGGCGCGGGCTTGTGCGATCTTGCGCTCGCACAAGCCCCGCAAATGGGCGCCGAGCAGGTCTTCCACGGTTTTCATGGCGTCGATGCGCATGGTGCAGCAGTCGTACCAGACCTGGCTCAGGTCGGCGTTGCGTGTTCCCGTGGCGCTCAGCGCGCAACCGATCCGGCGCAGCCGTTCCAGCTCGGCCATTGCGTCGCCGGGCTGGCTGGCTTTCCACGCCCGGAGCAGGGCGAGATCCGAAAAATCGGTGCACACCCCGAAACAGCGCTCCTGCGATTCAATCAAATGCAACCAGTGCTGCGTGTGTGCCGCGTCCGCGTGACCGGATGCAAATGCGGCCGAGCCCAAAGCACGCTCCTGCCCGGAAAATTCCTTGCCCTGCATGAAATTGAACAGTGCCACCAGGGCACGCGAGATCTCGGGGTCAGTGGCGCTGTCGGCGGCCTCGAAAACTACCACCAGCAACCCCCCGATCAGCCGCACCATGGCCGCGGTGGCTTCTTCGGCCGGCACGGCCTGAGCGCCGATGCGCTGGCGCAAGGCGGGCAGGGCATCCAGCGCTTGCAGCACAAACGCGATGCGGCTGAACAGGCGCGCGCCATTGCGAAGGCCGCCCGAGTCGGTATTCAATCCATTGAATTGCCCGCGTACATGTTGCTCGACCTGTTCACACTCCATTACCTGCGCAAGCCGCTGATCGCCGAAACGTGCGCCGTGCGAGCCCAGGAAAACATTGGAGATGCCGCGTTCCTTTTGCAGCGCGTGGGTCAGACGCCCGATCGCGCTTACAAGTTCGCTGGTGAGGGCAAGCTGCTCCAGGTCGGCGATTTCGCATTGGCGGGCGGCCACCAGAAAACTGAGTGCGGACTTCATAGGGCGTATCCGGTACATCGCAACTTCCATGCCGTACCCAGCGGCCGTTCTTGCGCTGGCCTTAAAACTTTACACTTCGACCCATGCTGGTACTGGGAATCGAATCGTCCTGCGACGAAACCGGGGTTGCGCTGATTGAGGGGCGGAGCAGCGGCGTGCCGAACTTATTGGCGCACGCGCTGCATAGCCAGGTCGAAATGCACCAGGCCTATGGCGGTGTCGTGCCGGAATTGGCGAGCCGCGACCATATTCGCCGCGTGTTGCCCCTCACGCACCAGGTGTTGAACCAGTCAGGCCGGGTATTGGCCGACGTGGACGTCGTGGCCTACACGCGCGGTCCCGGTCTCGCGGGGGCCTTGCTGGTGGGCGCGGGTGTGGCCTGTGCCCTCGGTGCGGCATTGGGCAAACCGGTATTGGGCGTGCACCATCTTGAGGGGCATCTGTTGTCGCCGTTCCTGAGTGCCGACCCGCCCGCGTTTCCGTTTGTCGCGTTGCTGGTGTCAGGCGGTCACACGCAGCTCATGCGGGTGGACGGCGTGGGTTTGTACGCGTTGCTCGGCGAGTCGATCGACGACGCAGCCGGAGAAGCGTTCGACAAATCCGCCAAGTTGATGGGACTGGGGTATCCCGGCGGGCCTGCGCTGTCCAGTCTGGCCCGGCAAGGCAATGCCGTGGCCTACAAGCTGCCACGCCCCTTGCTGCATAGCGGCGACCTTGATTTTTCGTTTGCGGGTCTGAAGACGGCCGTGATGGTGCAGGCAAAGAAGCTCGTCGCGGCGCATGCCACGGATGGGCAGACATCGGGGCTTGAAACCTTTACGTCGCTGCCGATAGGTATACGCGCGGATCTGGCCGCATCCACCGAGGCCGCTATTGTCGAAGTGCTGGTGAAGAAGTCGCTCGCTGCGCTGGAACGGACAGGCCTGAGGTCTCTTGTAGTGGCGGGGGGTGTGGGGGCGAATCGCGTGTTGCGTGCGCAGCTTGACGCGGCTTGTGCCACGCGAAGCGTGCAGGTGTTTTATCCGGAACTCGACCTGTGTACCGACAACGGCGCCATGATTGCACTGGCTGCGGCCATGCGCCTGTTATCCGGCAAACAAAAGGCCAGCACGGTTTACGCTTTCGACGTTAAACCGCGCTGGCCCCTGGACCAGATCGAACCGGACGTCGCCGCAATCAGCTGATGGCGAGTTCGGTGACTTTGCTTACCGGCACGACTTTGGACAGCTTGAGCGTCAGCACACCATTTTCAAGTTTGGCTTCACTGGTGGCGGCGTCGATGTCGGCTCCCAGTTCATAAGCCGCCTTGTATTGGCGCGCGGCGCCTTCCTTGCTCTCGATACGCACGACATTGCCCTCGACACCGATGCTGAGCCGGTCCCTGGCAACGCCGGGGACATCGAAGGTCAGGGTGACGGACTTGTCGTCTTGTTCGACGCCGACCGCCAAGCTACGGCTGGACTGGACGGCTTCACTGAGGAAACGCTCGAGTGAGCGGCCCGCTGGCGAATAGACTTGGCGACGTGCGAGGCTGGGGGTGGTAGCTGCGAAAAACATGTGTGTGACTCCTAGTACACTGCGCGGCGCTCACCGTGATTGCCGCATGCAATGAATCTGCGTCTTGCCGCAGTGTTTTCAAGTGAAATTGCCAGATGTTTATTCTTCGCGCCCAGGTCTTGAAATTGCGGGGGCTGGTGTTACTTATTCCCGCCCTGGTCACGGCGCGGACTCCCCCCAAACCGATCAAACCGGCCACGATGGAAGGTTCAAGCGGACCAAGCTTATCTTGGCCGTTAAACCGGTGAATGTCCGGGGTAGCGTTAAGCTAGATGTTGAAGGCCCGCGTTAGGGCCTTCGCGTCATCCAGACCATTACCACGAACGCTGCCGCGCAGCCAACCGGTTGCGGCGGGCAGCGGCCGGCCCTTTAACGGAGAACAGTGTGCGAACCACCATAGAAAACCTGCAGGAATCGAAAATACGCGAGGTCGCCAACGCCGGCATGGGCCGTGCCGATGTGTTGCCGTTCTGGTTTGGTGAAAGCGATGAGGTTACGCCCGAATTCATTCGCCAGGCAGCCATCGAGTCGTTGCAGCGCGGCGAAACGTTCTATTCCCATAACCTCGGTTTGCCCGAATTGCGCGAAGCTATCGCCGAATACATGGGTGGCTTGCACGGCCCGATTGCCAGCGATCGGCTGGCGGTGACCTCCGGAGGCGTGAATGCCTTGATGCTGGCCGTGCAGGCCCTGGTGGAAGCCGGGGACGAGGTGGTGGCCGTGACGCCGGTGTGGCCCAACCTGACGGCGCAGCCGGTGATTTTGGGAGCAACCGTGCGCTGTGTATCGCTCAGGCCCGTCAATGGCGCGTGGATGCTGGATATGGAGGAGTTACTCGCGGCGGTGACTTCGCGCACCAAGCTGCTGGTAATCAATGCCCCGAACAACCCGACCGGCTGGACCTTGACCCGCGCGGAGCAGTCGCAAATCGTTGCGCATTGCCGCGTCACCGAGACCTGGATTCTGGCCGACGAGGTCTACGAGAGGCTTTACTACGAACCGACGGCAAATGCATGCGCCCCGAGTTTTCTCGATGTGACCGCGCCGGAGGATCGGCTGCTGGTGGTGCACAGCTTTTCCAAGAGTTTTCTGATGACGGGCTGGCGGCTGGGCTGGCTGGTGATGCCGCCGGGCATGACGCACCATGTCGGGAAATTGCTGGAGTTCAACACCTCCTGCGCGCCGGTGTTCGTGCAACGCGCGGCCATCGTCGCCTTGAAGCGCACGGCGGATGTGACGCCGCGTGTGGTGGCGCACCTGAAACAATGCCGCGACACGCTGGTGCCGTTATTGCAGGCCTTGCCGGGCGTGCAACTGGCTGCCGCCAGCGGTGGTATGTACGCCTTTTTCCGGCTTGAGGGGCACGACGACTCACTGGCGACGGCCAAGCGCCTGGTACGGGAGGCCGGGTTGGGGCTTGCGCCTGGTGCCGCGTTCGACCCCAGCCCGACGGCGCGGTCGGGCAACTGGCTGCGCTGGTGTTTCGCCTCGAAAGATCCGCAACGCCTGGTGCTGGGCGTGGACCGGCTTAAAAGCTGGTTGGGGCGCTGAGCCGCAACCGGCTGGGACCAGCGCGATATAATCGATGGGCTTTGCATACCGCAAAAGCGCACGTCAGGGGCAGTTCCAGCGCCTGACGCAAGTTGTCATAACGGGGCACAGGCAGTTTTTGCCGGCCCACATTCGGGAAACTACATGATCGCATCCAGTATCAAAGCCGCTGTCGTCAAGGACAACGCGCGCCAGGCCGGTGACACCGGCAGCCCTGAAGTGCAAGTTGCACTGTTGACGGCCCGTATCAACGAACTGACGCCCCACTTCAAAACCCATGCCAAGGACCACCACGGTCGCCGCGGCTTGCTGCGCATGGTGAGCCGCCGTCGCAAGCTGCTTGATTATTTGCGGTCCAAGGACGCGGAGCGTTACAGCGCGCTGATTACCAAACTTGGCCTGCGCAAGTAAGCAACGGCACACACGACAGGCGTCTGAGTTGGTTGACTGGCTCAGGCGCTTTTGTGTTTTAGTTCCGACATGAGACAAGTCATGTCTTTACTGAAACTTTGTTTTCAATTTCGGGGGTAGCAGAGGCAGAGCGAAGCTGTGTCATTCCAGGGAGTTTTGACCATCGGTCGAATTTCGCTGGAATGGCATCGTGTTCTGCCATGTTGACTCCGGGCTTCGGCGAGGTGGCCCGCACCTTCCATATTCGACCAGGAGATAAATGCCATGAGCATGTTCAACAAGATCACAAAAACGTTTCAATGGGGTTCCAACACCGTCCGGATGGAAACCGGCGAAATCGCCCGCCAGTCCGGCGGCGCGGTATTGCTGGACATGGATGGCACCGTGGTGCTGGCCACCGTGGTTGCTAAAACCGAAGGCAAGGCCGGCCAGGATTTCTTCCCGCTGACCGTGGACTATCTTGAAAAGACCTACGCCGCCGGCAAGATACCGGGCAGCTTCTTCAAGCGTGAAGGCCGCCCGAGCGAATTCGAAACACTCACCAGCCGCCTGATCGACCGCCCGATCCGTCCGTTGTTTCCGGAAGGTTTCTTCAACGAAGTGCATGTAGTGGTGCACACCTTGTCGCTCAACCCGGAAGTGGACGCCGACATTGCGGCCTTGATTGCCACCAGCGCCGCGTTGTCGGTCAGCGGTGTGCCGTTCAGTGGCCCGATCGGTGCGGCCCGTGTGGGTTACATCAACGGCGCCTATGTACTCAATCCGGGGCAAACCGCCCGCAAGGATTCGAGCCTGGACCTGGTGGTCGCCGGAACCGAAGCCGCCGTGCTGATGGTCGAGTCCGAAGCCAAACAACTGTCCGAAGAAATCATGCTCGGCGCCGTGGTGTTCGGCCATGAGCAAGGCAATATAGCGATCAACGCCATCCATGAACTGGTACGGGACGCCGGCAAACCGGTGTGGGACTGGAAGGCTCCCGCCAAGGACGAAGCCATGATCGCCAGAGTTGGCGCGATTGCCGGCGACAAGCTGCGCGCGGCGTACCAGATTCGTAACAAACAAGCCCGCACGCAAGCTTGCCGCGCGGCCTATGCGGAAGTGATGTCCGGT
Source organism: Betaproteobacteria bacterium (assembly GCA_025360705.1). GTDB lineage: Bacteria > Pseudomonadota > Gammaproteobacteria > Burkholderiales > Burkholderiaceae_C > CAISIP01. Next base: position 8,603 of record JANYBQ010000037.1, read on the forward strand.
TTGAAGGCCGATGGCGCGCCATTCGATGCCGTCAAGGTTGAAGGCATGTTGTTCGACATTGAGGCCGGTCTGGTGCGCAGCCAGATTCTGGCCGGCGAGCCGCGTATCGACGGCCGCGACACGCGCACCGTGCGCGCGATAGAAATCCGCAACGGCGTGTTGCCGCGTACCCACGGCTCGGCCCTGTTCACGCGTGGCGAAACCCAGGCGCTGGTGGTCACCACGCTGGGCACCGAGCGCGACGCGCAACGTATCGACGCGTTGGCCGGCGAATACGAAGACCGCTTCATGCTGCACTACAACATGCCTCCGTTCGCAACTGGCGAAACCGGCCGCGTGGGCACGCCGAAACGGCGCGAAATCGGCCACGGACGTCTTGCCAAACGTGCGTTGATCGCGGTGTTGCCGACCAAGGAAGAGTTTCCGTACACCATGCGCGTGGTCAGCGAAATAACCGAATCCAACGGCTCGTCGTCGATGGCGTCGGTGTGTGGCGGCTGTCTGAGCCTGATGGACGCCGGTGTGCCGATGAAAGCCCACGTGGCCGGTATCGCCATGGGCCTGATCAAGGACGGCAACCGCTTCGCCGTGTTGACCGACATTCTGGGTGACGAAGATCACCTGGGCGACATGGACTTCAAGGTGGCTGGCACGACCAACGGCATCACTGCATTGCAGATGGACATCAAGATCCAGGGCATCACCAAGGAAATCATGCAGGTCGCGTTGGCGCAGGCCAAGGAAGCGCGCATGCATATTCTGGGCAAGATGCAGGAAGCCATGTCCGAAGCCAAGAGCGAGGTGTCGAACTTCGCGCCGCGCCTGTTCACGATGAAGATCAACCCGGACAAGATTCGCGACGTGATCGGCAAGGGCGGTTCGGTGATTCGCGCGCTGACCGAAGAGACCGGCACGCAGATCAATATCGACGAAGACGGCACGATCACGATTGCGTCCACCGATCCGGCCAAGGCGGAAGAAGCCAAGCGCCGCATCCAGCAGATCACGGCGGAAGTGGAAATTGGCAAGGTCTACGAAGGTCCCGTCACAAAAATTCTGGACTTCGGTGCGCTGGTCAATCTGTTGCCGGGCAAGGACGGTCTGCTGCATATCAGCCAGATCGCGCACGAGCGTGTCGAAAAGGTGACCGACTATCTGAGCGAAGGCCAGATCGTCAAGGTCAAGGTTCTTGAGACGGATGAGAAAGGCCGCGTCAAGTTGTCCATGAAGGCCTTGCTGGACCGTCCCATGCAGCCTTCCAACCACGGTTCCGACCAGGCCTGAGGATCCAGATGCTGCTGAATAGCCGGCGCTGCTTCGCGGTAGCCGGTGTGGCGGCAATTAAATGGAGACAAGCATGAAGGTTATTGAAATCACGTCTTACGGTGGTCCGGAAGTTCTGCGCCTTGCGGAACGTCCGATGCCGTCTGCCGGCGCGGGCGAACTGCGCATCCGAGTGTCGGCCAGCGGTGTCAACCGGCCGGACGTATTGCAACGCACCGGGAACTATCCGGTGCCGCCCGGCGCATCGGATATTCCCGGGCTGGAAGTGGCTGGTGTTATAGACCAGGGTGATGCGCGCGAGCTTGCGGAGGCGGGTTTCAAGCTCGGCGACCGCGTGTGTGCATTGGTGGCTGGTGGTGGTTATGCCGAATATTGCGTGGCGCCGATAGGCCAGTGCCTGCCGGTGCCGCATGGTTTGACCGACACCGAAGCAGCTTCCTTGCCCGAGACGTTTTTTACCGTATGGAGCAATGTTTTCGACCGCGCCCGCTTGCAAAAAGGCGAGACCTTGCTGGTGCAGGGCGGCTCCAGCGGAATTGGGGTCACTGCGATCCAGTTGGCCAAGGCGATGGGCTGTACCGTGATCGCGACCGCTGGTAGCGATGCAAAGTGTGCCGCCTGTGTGGCATTGGGTGCGGACCATGCCATCAACTACAAGACACAGGACTTCGTGCAGGAAGTCAAACGGATGACCGAAGGCCGTGGCGTCAACGTGGTGCTGGACATGGTGGCGGGGGACTATGTGGCGCGGGAAATCGATTGTCTTGCCGAAGACGGGCGTCTGGTAATAATTGCGGCGCAGGGCGGCGTCAAAAGCGAATTCAATGCCGGTTTGGTATTGCGCCGGCGACTGACCGTGACCGGCTCGACATTGCGTCCAAGGCCAGTCGCGTTCAAGCAGGCGATTGCACAAAGTTGCCTCAAGAACGTCTGGCCGTTGATCGAAAACGGAAGCATCAAACCGGTCATACACAGCGTGTTTGCGGCCGCACGGCCGGATGTGGCTGGCTTGAGCGGCGCGGCGCAGGCACATGCGTTGATGGAATCCAACCAGCATGTTGGAAAAATTGTTTTGACCTGGGGGATGGTGTGAGCCACCAGGCCGCTCCCAAGGCGACATCGAAGTTGCGGCTAAGACGCACAACCGCGCCGAGCGCCTGCAATGTCGTAGCCAATACCGGAGCGCGCAGCGCGAGGGTCTACCAATGACCGGGAAACTGATTGCCGGCAACTGGAAGATGAATGGTGGCCTGGCCGCCAACGAGCTCCTGATAAAAGCCGTGCTGGCTGGCCTGCAAACGCCCGCCTGTGAAGTAGCGGTGTGTGTGCCGGCACCGTATCTTGCGCAGACGCGGGCGCTGCTTGCAGGCAGTCCGATCGATGTGGGTGCACAGGATGTATCCGGTCACGACTCAGGCGCCTTCACCGGAGAAATATCCGCGGCCATGCTGAAGGAATTCGGGGTGCGCTACGTGATCGTCGGTCATTCGGAACGGCGCCAACACCATGGCGAGACCGATGCCGGCGTTGCGGATAAGGCCGCAAAAGCGCTGGCCGCCGGCATCACGCCAATCGTGTGCGTGGGCGAGACGTTGGCGCAGCGCGAAGCGGGCAGTACCGAAGCGGTTGTCAAGCGGCAGCTGGCGGCGGTGATTCACGCCAATGGGCACTGCATCAGCGAAATCGTGGTGGCCTACGAGCCGGTCTGGGCGATTGGCACGGGCCAGACGGCCAGTCCCGAGCAAGCCCAGCAGGTGCATGCCGTGTTACGCGCCCAGCTGAAGGCGGCGAGCGCGCAAGCCCGGCGTATACAAATCCTTTACGGCGGCAGCATGAATGCCGCCAACGCGGCGCGATTATTGGGACAGAGCGACATCGACGGAGGCCTTATCGGAGGGGCGTCGCTCAAGGCGGCGGACTTTTTGGCGATCATTTCCGCGGCCGTATGATGGCGCGCGTAAATTGCTACATATTTAGGAGTGAACGATGAATACCGTGTTAACCATTGTGCTGGCGCTGCAAATGCTTTCCGCGCTGATCATGATCGGTCTCATTCTGGTGCAGCACGGCAAGGGCGCCGACATGGGCGCGGCCTTTGGCAGCGGAAGCTCGGGCAGCCTGTTTGGCGCCAGCGGCAGCGCAAATTTCCTGTCGCGCACAACGGCGGTTCTGGCCACGGTATTTTTTATCTGTACCCTGGCCCTGGCCTACTTCGGCAATCTGCGCCCGGTCAGCGGTGGCGGCAGCGTTCTTGAAAGCGCGGCAAGCACTCCCGCTGCGTCTTCATCGGCCGCCGCGGCACCGATAGCACCAGCGGCACCGCCCTCCGGAGCCGCGCTGATTCCGTCCAAGTAAGCCACTCGTAAATTGCGTCCCTGGGTCGAGGCCGCGAGCGAAATCAGGGTAAACTCCAATGCGTTCGCACTGGCCATGCCGCAAGGCGCCTCGGGCTGGTTCGTTAGCTTCAAGCCGCCGTCGTGGTGAAATTGGTAGACACGCTATCTTGAGGGGGTAGTGGCGAAAGCTGTGCGAGTTCGAGTCTCGCCGACGGCACCAAAAAGTAATACCGGTCGTGGGTCAGCCAGACGGTAGAAATGATGATCAGAATCTCCCGATGAACCTCGATCAATATTTACCGGTACTGTTGTTCATTCTGGTGGGTGTTGGTGTCGGTGTGGTTCCGCAGGTGCTCGGATACATCCTGGGGCCGAACCGGCCCGATGCGCAAAAAAACTCCCCTTACGAATGTGGTTTCGAAGCGTTCGAAGACGCGCGCATGAAGTTCGACGTCCGTTACTACCTGGTGGCGATACTTTTCATCCTGTTCGACCTGGAAATCGCGTTTCTTTTTCCGTGGGCCGTATCGCTCAAGGAAATCGGTGCGGTGGGTTTCTGGACCATGATGGTTTTCCTGGGGATACTCGTGGTCGGTTTCGCGTACGAATGGAAAAAAGGTGCCCTGGATTGGGAGTGACACGATGATCGAAGGTGTATTCAAGGAAGGTTTTGCCACCACCAGTTACGACTCGGTGGTGAACTGGGCCAAGACCGGGTCCTTGTGGCCCATGACTTTCGGGTTGGCCTGCTGCGCGGTGGAGATGATGCATGCCGGCGCGGCGCGTTACGACATCGACCGCTTCGGCATGTTGTTCCGTCCCAGCCCGCGTCAATCGGATTTGATGATCGTGGCCGGCACGTTATGCAACAAGATGGCGCCCGCGCTGCGCAAGGTATACGACCAGATGAGCGAGCCGCGCTGGGTGTTGTCGATGGGCTCGTGCGCCAATGGCGGCGGGTATTACCACTACAGTTATTCGGTCGTGCGCGGCTGTGACCGTATCGTGCCGGTCGATGTGTATGTGCCCGGCTGCCCACCCACGGCAGAGGCGCTGCTGTACGGCATCATCCAGTTGCAGCAGAAGATCCGCCGCACCAACACCATCGCGCGTGCCTGAAGGACCTGGATGACAGTTTTTGCGGTCAGTCCCGAGGCGCTCAGAGACGCCGTCACCGCCGCGCTGGGTGACATGGTCAAGCACAGTGATGTTCATCATGGAGAACTCACGGTCGTAGTGAGCCCTGCCGATTACCTGGCGGCCGCGACGCTGCTGCGCGATGCGCCAAGCTGTCGCTTTGAACAATTGATGGACCTGTGCGGCGTGGACTATTCCGAATATGCCGGCGGCGCTTTCGATGGCGCGCGTTATTGCGTGGTATCGCATTTATTGTCCGTAACGCTCAACCAGCGTATCCGGCTAAAAGTATTCGCGGCCGATGACGACGTTCCGGTAGTGGTATCGCTGACGACCGTGTGGAACTCGGCCAACTGGTTCGAGCGCGAAGCATTCGATCTGTTCGGTATCGTGTTCGAAGGCCATAACGACCTGCGTCGCATCCTGACCGACTATGGTTTCATCGGTCACCCGTTTCGCAAGGATTTTCCGACCACCGGCCATGTGGAGATGCGTTACGACGCCGAGCAAAAACGCGTGATCTACCAAAGCGTCACGATCGAGCCGCGAGAAACTACACCGCGCATTATCCGTGAAGACAATTACGGGGGCCTGCATTGAGCGGCGTTCTGGCGCTTTGCCGCGCAGGATTATTTCATGGCTGAGATCAAGAACTACACGCTGAATTTCGGTCCGCAGCATCCTGCGGCGCACGGCGTTCTGCGCTTGGTGCTGGAGCTCGATGGCGAGGTCGTCCAACGCGCCGATCCGCATATTGGCCTGCTGCACCGTGCCACCGAAAAACTCGCGGAAAGCAAAACCTACATCCAGTCGCTGCCTTACATGGACCGGCTCGACTACGTGTCGATGATGGCCAACGAGCAGGCGTATTGCCTGGCGATCGAAAAGCTGTTGCAGGTCGACGTGCCGCTACGCGCGCAATACATCCGCGTCATGTTCGCCGAGATCACGCGTTTGCTAAACCATCTGATGTGGCTGGGAGCGCACGGTTTCGACTGCGGCGCGATGAACATCCTGATCTATTGCTTTCGCGAACGCGAGGCTTTGTTCGACATGTATGAGGCGGTCTCGGGCGCACGTATGCACGCGGCCTACATCCGTCCTGGCGGCGTGTACCGCGACCTGCCCGACACGATGCCCCAGTACCAGGCCAGCAAGATCAAGAACGCGCGCGCGATTGCCAAGCTAAATGAAAACCGCCAGGGTTCGTTCCTCGATTTTGTCGAAGACTTCTGCAAGAATTTCCCGGGTCAGGTGGACGAGTACGAGACGCTGTTGACGAACAACCGGATCTGGAAACAACGCACCGTGGGTATTGGCGTGGTCACGCCCGAGCGCGCGTTGAGCATGGGTTTTTCCGGTGCGATGTTGCGCGGCTCGGGTATTGCCTGGGATTTGCGCAAGAAGCAGCCCTACGATGCCTACAGCCTGATGGATTTCGACATTCCGGTTGGCAAGACCGGTGACTGCTACGATCGTTATCTGGTGCGTGTGGCCGAGATGCGCCAGTCCAACCGAATCATCCAGCAATGTATTGGGTGGCTGCGTGTCAATCCCGGTCCGGTGATTACCGACAACCACAAGATCGCAGCTCCCTCGCGCGAATC
>JANYBQ010000088.1 GCA_025360705.1 Betaproteobacteria bacterium
GATTCGCCGCCCTGCAAACGCGGGTTGAAGGTCCAGCCCGTCAACATACGCGCCAGCTCCGTCACGTCGGCCTGCGCGTAACCGCCATCGACACCCAGGGTGTGCAGCTCCATCAACTCGCGTGCGTAGTTCTCGTTCAGACCGCTGGCTTTCGCCACTGGACCGGCAGCCCGTGGCGCAGGGTATCCGGCCGCCACCGACTGCCAGTTGTCCAGATAAAAAAGCATCGCCGGGTGATGCGCGGTGGCTCGTAACAAGTCGCGGAAACGCCCCAGGGCGTAGGGCCGGATCGCCGCGCGTTCATAGTTCTCCACCAGCGCCCGGTCCAGCCCCTTGCCGATAAATACATTGAAGTGGTTGAACCAGAAATCCACCATCACTTCCTGCAACTGCGCCGGGCTTTGCAGCGCCCGCAGCAGGCGCGCTTCACCGGCCTGCAAAGTGAGCCGCTGGTACAACTCGCGGCGTTGTGCCTTGCCTTCTTCGCCGTCACTTCTGGCCGACTGCTGCGCGCCTCGAAATTGCTGGATCAGCTCGCGCTGCGACAAGCGCGTGGTGTCCAGTGCATGGAGTTGCTGCATCAAGGCAGGCGGCAGTGGCAGGCGGTCCGGGTGCAATTGTTGGTCGATGTAGCGCTCGACACCGATTTGCATGACGCGTCCGATATCGCCCGGCGCCGGGCCGTAAGCCAGCCGGTTCAACACATGCAAGGCTTCGCCGGCGGACGCCGACTGGGCCGATACGCGATCGGAGGCAAGTGCTGCGAGTCCCCCCAGCAGGCAAACCTGTCGCCGATTGACGTGGACAAAATTCATGCTGGGGTCGTTCCTTGAAGGTGTCGGTGGGCCGGTGCGCCTTGATTCTACGAAGGGCGCATTTCCGGGTTGGTTTTGAGCTGGTGGATTCTGCGGCTCTGCTTGTTCTCGGAGTGCTGGATGCCAGCCTGCTCTTTAGCACCCACCACGCCGTTGTGGCCGGCACGGGCTTCCTTGCCATCGACGCGCGCCTGACCCGCGTCGAGCCGGGCGACTTCCTGCTTGTCGAGGGTGCCGCTCTTGACGCCTTCGGCGATACGTTTGTCCTGGTTGATGTTGCGTTGTAGATCGGCCTGCATACGCTGTGACGAGATAGAGAGCGCATCGCCCTTTACGCCATGGGTGCGTGCCTGGTGAATGTCGCGGCTGGCCCGGTTTTCGGCGGTGGCGACACGTTTGCGCTCGGCCGGCGAGAGTTTGCCGTCCTTCAAGGAATGGGCTTCCAGCTTGTCCAGGTTGCGCTGGTCCTGCTCCAGGCGCGCCGCTTCGCGGGTATTGAGGGACCCATCCTGCAGGCCGTTTTCAATACGCTGCTGCTGGCTGGCGTCACGCTGCTGAATGGTCTGAAGCGACTGCGCGAATACGCCGCCGGAGAGGCCCGCGATCAACAAGGCAGTGAACAGTTGGGTAAGTTTCATGAACGACTCCTGGGTACGTGTTGAATGGACAGGCAGTCATGCTGCCTGTCCATTCAACGAACTACCGGAGCTGCGCGACTACACGCCTTACAGCTTGTCGCAATTCGCAGTTGCCCTTCGGTTGAAACAGCAGCGCGCGGCCGCAGCGGCGTCGGGCTGTTCAACCGCCATCCATCAATTGCGGGTAGTCATGAAGAAGTTGCCGAACGCACCGGTTGTTGTATCACCGAGCGACACCAGACTTCCTTGCGAAGTGAAAACTTCATACGTCGAGAAGGACGCAAAACCCGCGCTCGTTACTACCACATTGACCTGGGTTTTGCCGACGTCCGCCCCAGTGCCGGGAAATTCACTGTAACTCCCGTCTTGGTAAGTCAGAACGTGATAACCGATAGTGACGGTGCAGTCATTCTTGACGACCACGGTCGTCGCGGCACCGTCTGCCAGGCCGGCTACCGTGGACGGGCCTCTGGCGGCTGGGGTATAGATCGTCACGGTGGCGCAACGGACGTGACCTCACGGGTACTCCGCGTGGCATGAAGGTAATTGACTTGTTCGGCTTATCCGCAGAGCAAGCGCGTATCAGTTTTCCTGCGGTGTACCAAAGGCTCCTGGAGCGTGTGAAACCGGAGCGGGATGCCAAGGGCACCACCAAGGACGGCGCAGGCTACGCGGCTGCGTGGTGGCTCTTTGGCAAACCGCGTCAGGTTATGCGCAAGCAACTTATAGGCCTGATTCGCTACATTGCGACCGTCGAAACCGCAAGCAGCGCATACCGACATCACCTTGACTGGCATGTACAACGTGCTCGACAAGCTGCGCAGCGGCGAAGCTCTGACGCCCAAGGAAAAGGCCATCAACGAACAAGGCCTGGTCGGCGTGTTGCGCTCGCTGCACGACGAACTCGACGCCTCCCGTTCTTGCCGCCTATGGCTGGAGCGACCTGCACTTGCCGGCCGACAACGAAACTCTGCTGGAGCGCCTGGTCGCGCTCAACGCCAAGCGGGCGGCGGAAGAAGCAGCGGGCATCGTTCACTGGCTGCGGCCCGAGTTCCAGCAACGTAGCGGCACAGGCGCGCAGACCGAAATGGATGTGACGACCGGGGCGGTGAAAGATACCGCGACCGCCAAGCCATCAGGGGCCGCACCACTGGGCAAACGTGCGTGGCCGACTGGCCTGCCCGAGCAGATCAAGACCGTGGCCGAGGTGTTGTCGGTGTCAACACAAGCGCTTACGCTGGCCGCGCTCGAAGCCCACTTCACCGCGCGCGGCCGCTGGCGCGAACGCCTGCCGACCATTCTGGAAACCCTGGAAGCACTCGGGCGTGCGCGCCGCCTGGCTGCTGCGCCAGAACGTTGGCAGGCGGTCTGACATTTTTTTCAGCGTTTGCACCGAATTTGCGGAATGTAGCCGCATGGCTACAATTCATCCATGTACACAGTCATCGAAACCGAAGAGTTCACCCGGTGGCTGACGGGCCTAAAAGACCGCATGACGCGCGCCCGACTGCAAGCTCGTTTGCGCAAGGCAACTCTCGGCAATGTGGGAGACGTGAAGGCGGTTGGCGATGGCGTGTTCGAGATGCGCGAATTCTTTGGCCCCGGCTGGCGCATGTACTACGTGGAAAGCAATGGCGCGCTTTTGGTCATGCTGGGCGGTGGCGCCAAGTCCAGCCAGGTCAAGGACATTGAACGGGCCAAACAGTTGGCCAAGGAGTGGAGTGCATGAACAAGATCAAGATCCGGCCATTCGATATGGTCAACTACCTCAACGATGAAGGGGATGTCGCAGCCTATTTGCAAGCCGTGATGGAAGACGGCGACCCCGCCCTGCTGGCCGCTGCGCTGGGTGACATTGCCCGTGCGCGCGGCATGGCGCAGCTGGCAAAAGATACGGGCCTGTCACGCGAGAGTCTGTACAAAAGCCTGTCGGGCGAGCGCGCTCCGAGCACGGACACACTGTTCAAAGTCATGCGCGCGTTGGGTTTTAAATTGATGATTGAGCCGCTGGTCAAGCCGGGTTAGGCGTTTCAGGCAGCTTCCAGCGGACGGGCTTTGCGCGGCCGCCCACCGAGCCGCCCATTGGCCCGTGCGGCAGCGGCCTTTTGTTCGCTGGCGGCCTGCTCACCCGCCTTGCCCATGGCCGATGCCATCCACTGGCGCGTGCCGAGAAAACCGTGCAGCAGCGCCGGCAAATACAGGTCCGCGTCCAATTCCGGAAAGTGCAAGCCCAACCCCGACGGAGAAATTTCGATCTTCGCAAGCTGGGCCGGCCGCGCGCTTTCCAGGCCTTGCGCATCATGTGGCTTGAACGCAATCTCCAGTCCGCTGCTGAGCGCCACCACAACGCGTCCAACACGCCGGTCGTAACGTGCGCTCACTGCAAGTCGGGCCAGCCGCCTTGCGTGCAGCAGCACGCGTATCCGCAGCCTTCAGGGTATCTTGGACAATCGCCATGAACGCACCTTTGCAAGTCAGCCCTATACCGGATCCGGAAACAGCCGCTCCATTTCACGCCTGGCCTTGTAGGCCTGCGTGGTTTCGTCCACGGCCACGTCGGCCCAGCTCAGGCTCTGGCCGAGCTTGACCGGACGCACAACCCGAACGTTGTGCGCCAGGCCCAGCGGCAGGCCGCCCACGGCACGCGAGGTCGAAGCCGGCAGCAATTTGCCCCAGACCGTATAACCGCCCTCGCCGTCCAGCATGTCGCCAACCTTCAGGTCCCGTTTGGCCGTGGCCACCACATCGGCATTCCAGCCCATGGCCACGCCCGTGGGCTCGCCGCGCAAAGCCACGCTGGCCACCGACACACCGACTTCCAGGCCGATCAGGTGCCACCGCTTGTACAGCGTGAAGTAGCGCCCGCTCGGGTCGGTGTGGGCGTTGTACTCTTCGAAGCAGTTCTTGATGTAGTCGGTCTCGGCCTCTACAGTAACCCACACGCCCATGCGGATCTCATAGGGGATCTTCCGGCCATCGGCTTCAAGCGAAGAAATCACCTCGACCATGCCCTTGCGCTCCAGCACGCCGCCTTCGCTTCTGGGGCGTGTGACAAAGGGAATATCTTCGACGCTGGCGGGTGGATACAACAAGCCGTTGGAGGGCACGCTCAGACCCGTTGCGTTGCTCACGGCACTGCTTTCGATAGACGGTTTGGAGCCGTCCAGAAAGCTGTTGAACATCTTCGGATTCAAGCCCCCGCGCTCTGCCTGCTCTGGCGTCAGGCCGTAATAACCCCATACCGTTTCGGGCGTCGATTGGCAAAAATGCGGCAACCACTTATGGCCGCGGCCGGCCGCTACCACCGGGAACCCGCAAGTGCGTGCCCAGTCCACCAGGTCGCAAATCAGCGCTGGCTGATCGCCGAACGCAAGCGAATAAATCACGCCCGCATCGGCCGCCTTGCGTGCCAACAGCGGGCCACAGAAGGCATCGGCCTCGACCGTGACATTAACCACGTGTTTGTGTTGTGCAAAAGCTTCCAGGCAATGCTCGACCGCCGCAATCGGGTTTCCGGTGCACTCGACCACGACGTCGATCGACGGGTGGCTGACGAGCGCGCGCCAGTCTTCGCCGATATGGGTGGCGCCAGTACGCACGGCTTGGTCCAGCGAAGCGGCGCGGGTTCGTTCCAGCGACCAGCCGACTCGCGCCAGATTCGCGCGCGCGGCATCGGGCGAAAGATCGGCGATACCGACCAGATGAACGCCGGGCGTGCGCGGGATTTGCGCCAGGTACATGGAGCCGAATTTGCCCGCCCCGATCAAAGCGACTCGCACCGGCTTTTTGTCGGCGGCACGTTGCTGCAGTTTCGAATAAAGGCTCATGCCGCCAACCTGATTTCTTCCAGCGAGGTGCGCAAGGCGCTGGCCGGCATGCCGTGTCGCCATGGCAGGCTGACGGGGTAACTCTTGAGCAGGCAATCGTCGGCCAGATGCTGGATCGGCGTGAAGTCCCGATGGGCGATGAACTCGGGACGTTTGAAGCGCCGGATGTGGTTGCTGACCGCGCACAGGCTCAGGTAAACGCTGACCCGGTCCCATGGCGAAAGATTGCTGCTCGACGCATGCACCAGGCAACTATGGAAAAGGATCATCGAACCGGCCGGTCCCTTGGGCGAAACAATGCCGCCGTTCTTGCCACCGCCACGCTCGACCAGCGTGGCGATCAAGTCGTTGTCCACCGTCCACAACGGATAACTGGTGGTGGTCAAATCGTGCCGGGCTTCAACCACGCCCTTTTTGTGGCTGCCGGGGATGAACATCAACGGCCCGTTGTATTCGTTCACGTCGTCCAGAAAAATTGCCACGTTCATGGCGCGTTCCGTGGGCATCAGGTCGTCATTCAGCCAGGTTCCGTAGTCCTGGTGCCACTGCCAGACATCGCCTTCAAATGCCATCTTGCCGTTGATTTTGAACTGGTGCATGTAGAGCTTTTCGCCCAGCAGGTCTTCCACCGGTCCGACCATGCGCGGGTGGCGCGCCAGGCGCGCGAATGGCTCACTGTACATATGCGCCGCAAAATTGGTGCGCACCGCTTGCGAATCCTTTTCGCGCACGTTGTAGGCTTCGCGTCGGCTGTACAGATCGGGCACGGCGCTTTGCAGCGTGCGGGTTTCCTCGGTCGTGAAGAGGCCGGGGAAAAATAGATAACCTTCGAGATCGAACTGGTCGCGTTGTGCTTGACTGAGTTTCATGCTGCCTTCCTGTTGGAGTTTGATAAAGATGCGCCAAGCTTTTCGACCAGATAGGCGCCTGCCATCGACGCGTGCCCGGCGATCAATTCCACCGCCTTGTCGGCTTTGCCCGATGCGATGGCGCTTGCGATTTGTTGGTGTTCGTCCCACACCGATTGCCGCAGTTCCGACGACTGGAATACCGCGCCCATCACGCGGCGCACGTGGCCCCAATGGATCAGCGCGCTTTGTTCAATCAGCGGATTTTGCGAGCCCACGTAAATGGCCCAGTGAAATTTCATGTCGGCATCGATCATCGCCTTGATGTCTTTGCCGGACGCGGCCTTGCGCCCGCGCGCCAGCAGGCCGGGGTCGATCCGGTAGCGCAGTGTCGCCGCAAGCCGGGCCGCCAATGCGTCCAGTGCGCCGCGCACCTCGTATACCTTGGTAATCCAGGCACCATCCATCTGAATCGCCTGTACTCCCCGGCCCGGCGCATCGACCACGAAGCCATCGCGTTTAAGCAGGCGCAAAGCCTGTAACACCGGTTGGCGCGACACCCCGAAGCGTTGCGCGATTTCCTCTTGTGTCAGCCGTTCACCAGGCTGAACCGTGCCGTCGTTGATGGCATCCAGCAGCGCCGCATAGACCTGATCGACAAGGTCCGGGCTGGTTTGCAATTGCAGGGAAAGTCGCGGTGCGGTTGACACAACTGAATTCTGTATTCAGAGTTCAGAAATGCCATTAGGGTTTCTACTTAGACCTCAGACCATGCGGAAAGAAACACTGCCCAATGCGCCGATATGCGCCTGCACCAGATCGCCGGCAGTCACCGGCACCATAGGTCCAAGGGCGCCCGACAGAATGACTTCGCCGGCTTTCAGCCCCTGGCCGCGTTCGGCCATGGTGCGCGCCAGCCAGTAAGCGGCCCGCAATGGATGGCCCAGGCAGGCGGCGCCGGTGCCAATCGATACCGGCTGTCCGTTCTTGGTCATCTGCATGCCCAACTCACCCAGCGACAAACCGCCCAATACAAGCGGCTGGTCGCCCAGCACATACAAGCCACTGGATGCGTTGTCGGCCACCGTGTCCACCAGGCTTATCTTCCAGTCGATGATGGCGCTATCGACGATTTCGATGGCCGGCAAGGCGTAGGCGATGCTATTCAGGAATTCGGACCAGCTGGGATTGGACCCGGGTAGATCGCAACCCACCACAAAAGCAATTTCCGCCTCCACCTTCGGTTGTATCAAGCGCGCTATCGGCACGTCCTGGCCATCGAGAAACTCCATGTCGTCGAACAGGATGCCGAAGTCAGGCTGGTCCACGCCGAGTTGCAGTTGCACTGCTTTGGAGGTCAGGCCGACCTTTTTGCCAAGGATGCGCCGGCCCGATTCAAGCTGGGCGCGGGTATTGATTTCGGCCACCGCATAGGAGTCGGCCAGCGTCGCGATGCCATGCGACTTGGAGATCGGAGGCACCGGTTTGCGATCGCGCCGGGCCTGGCTGAGTGCTGCCGCCGCCGCGACGATGGAAGATGTTTCAGACATGCGGTTATTTCTTGGCGTTAGGCAGACGGCCGCTATTGAAAAAACTGGTGGCGACCTGGTTGAACTCGTCCGGCGCTTCGTATTGCGGCCAATGCGCCGCGTCACCCTTCATCAGGTAAAACACGCTGCCGCTGACTTTCGCCGCCGCCGCGCGCCCCGCCTGCAGATCGTGAATCGGGTTGTCCGCGGTCCACAGGAACAGGGTTTCGCATTGCAGCGACTCCAGCGGAATCAGGAAGTCGTCGTGCCGCGCAATGATCGCGTTGATCTTCGGTGCCACCGCACGGGTATCGGGCGCCAGGTAAATTTTCAGGCGCAAGTCCACCAATTCTTCATTCAGCATGTGGTGGTTGTTGGGATGCAGCAGCCACTGCATGCGTGCCAGCACCGACTCGCGGTTGGGCACGGAGTCAACGTTGCGCTTGTTCAGCGCCATGAAGTTGGCCATGTCCCGTTTGCCTTTTTCCGAGACCACCGGAATGCCGCCCGCGGTGTTGAGCATGAGCCGGCGCACGCGTTTCGGGTACCTGGCGGCAAACAGTCCGCAGACCCATCCGCCCAGCGATTCGCCCGACAGGTGCGCGGACTCTATGTTCAGCGCATCCATGAGTTCGCGCAGCTGTTCGGCGAATTCGGCCGGGTTGTACTCCGCCACTTTCTTGTCCGATAGACCATGGCCTACGTAATCGAATGCGATCACATGAAAGCGCTCGGACAAAGGGATGAGGTTTTTGGCGTAGGCCTCCAGATGGCCGTTCAGGCCATGCTGGAAAATAATGGTTTGCGGGTTGCCGCGCCCGGCCTCGGCGATGCGAACACGGCCATAGGTGGGCGTCTGTATGTATCGAATCTCACTGCCCAGAAAGTCCAGCCACAAACTCATTTGAAATACTCCCGTTCGATCGTCGATTGTTGGACAAGTGCTGTTTGCATAATAACAAACGCGCTGTTCGGTATTGGAAGCGCGTTACTCGCCGAATCGGCGCGGCGCGGCAGCTGCATGATGGTGCCGCGCTGACACCCCTGATCGTTTCCATGAAATACCTTCCGGTGTCGCTGGTCACGCTGTACGGAGGTCTGCGTTGAGCCGCATTTCCCCACTTGGGCCATGCCAGAATGACGCCTGCAATGTTGCATCGAAAGGACATCCATGGCATCCGGCAAAATTCTCGTTGCCCAAGGTGGCGGGCCCACGGCGGTAATCAATCAGTCGATGGTGGGCGTGGTGCTGGAGGCGCGCCGGCACCGCAAGGTTGAACTGGTGTACGGCGCGCGGCATGGCGTGAAGGGCATCGTCAACGAAGACTTCGTGGATCTAACGCAGGAGACCAGTCAAAACCTTGAACTGGTGGCGGCTACGCCTTCGTCAGCGCTGGGTTCCACGCGGGACAAGCCGGACGCCAAATACTGCATCGAGATCTTCAAGGTATTGCAATCGCACGACATCGAGCATTTTTTCTACATCGGCGGCAACGACTCGTCCGACACCGTGCGCATCGTGAGCCTGGAGGCGCAAAAAGCCGGCTACCCGCTGCGCTGCATGCATATCCCCAAGACCATCGACAACGATCTGGTGCACAACGACCACACACCCGGGTTTCCATCAGCGGCGCGTTTCGTAGCGCAAGCTTTTGCGGGCGTCAACCTGGACAACGCGGCATTACCCGGTGTCTACGTGGGCGTGGTGATGGGCCGCCACGCGGGTTTTTTAACAGCTGCGTCCGCAATGGCCAGGAAATTTCCGGACGATGGCCCGCACCTGATCTACCTGCCCGAGCGCACTTTTGTGCTGGAGCGGTTCCTGACCGACGTGAAGGCCACCTATGCGCGCTACGGCCGCTGCGTGGTGGCGGTGTCCGAAGGCATTCACGATGCCGCCGGCACGCCGATCCTGAGCCGGCTGGCGAAAGAACTCGAACACGACGCGCACGGCAATGTGCAACTCTCGGGCACGGGTGCGCTGGCCGACCTGCTGTGCGAAGAAATCAAAGCCAAGCTGGGTATCAAACGCGTGCGCGGCGACACCTTCGGCTATCTGCAGCGTTCGTTCATGGGCTGCGTGTCCGACGTCGACCAGCGCGAAGCGCGCGAGGTCGGCGAGAAAGCCGTGCAGTTTGCTTTGTGGGGCAACAGCGATGGCTCGGTGGCGATACAGCGCAGCGGCGCGTACGCGGTCGATTACAAACTGCTGGCGCTCGACGCCGTGGCCGGCAAGACCCGCGTGATGGAAGATGAATTTATCACCGGCAACGGGACCGACGTGACCGATGCGTTCCGCCTTTATTTGCGTCCGCTGCTGGGCGCGGGGTTGCCGGAGGCTTTCCGCCTGCGTGGCGCGCCGGTGGCGAAACTGAAAAAATGATGTTCGTTGCCTCCAAGCTCCTTTCCTTCGCCATCGAACCGCTGTGCTGGGTCCTGATCTTTCTGCTGGCGGGCGTGTTGTTGTCGCGCCGACGGCCGCGGCTTGGCAACGGCCTGGTGTGGGCGGCGCTGGCGGCGCTGATTCTGAGCGGATGGATTTTCATCCCGAATCTGCTGCTGCGCGATCTGGAGTCGCGTTATCCGCCCCTGCCTGACCGCACGGATATTCAACGCTATGTCGAGATGCAACGCTATGTTGGCGTGGTGGTACTGGGTGGCGCCCTGTCAGATTCAAAATTGTGGACCGCGCACGGCCAGGTTGCGCTCAACGACCAGGCCGAACGCATGACGGCCGCGGTAACTCTGACGCAGAAATATCCGCATTTGAAAGTGATTTTTTCCGGTGGAATCGCGTCCGTGCCTCCTACCGGCCTGACCGAAGCGCAACGGGCACAGCAGTTCTTCAATGAGCTGGGTGTACCGCCCACGCGCGTGATGTACGAAGGGAGTTCGCGCAACACTTATGAGAATGCGTATTTCAGCGCGCTTATGCCGGGTGTCGATAAACGCATGCCCTGGCTATTGCTGACCTCCTCCTTCCATATGCCGCGCTCCATGGGGGTATTCCGGAAAATCGGCTGGAACGTTACCGCCTATCCGGTGGACTACCGCACGGCGTCCGAGGGGTCTTGGTACGACTATTCATTGCACGATGGACCCAAGCAGTGGGAGCTGGCGCTACATGAACTACTCGGGTTTTACGTCTACAAAATGTCCGGCATGATTTGATGCGCGCACTTGGCAACCGCCAGGCTTCTAGCCCGGCCTTGGCTCGTCACCCTGTTCGGGCTCGACACGGCTGGCCAGCACCTTGTCGATACGCCGGCCGTCGAGGTCTACTACCTCGAACAGCCAACCCGCGCATTCCATTTTTTCACCGGTAGCCGGCAACCGCCCCGATACCGCCATCAGCAGCCCCGCAACCGTGTTGTAGCGACCGCGATCTTCGTCCGGTAATTCCTCAATATCCAGCCGGGCCTTGAACTCGCCCACCGGCATGGCGCCGTCGATCAGCCACGAACCGTCGTCGCGCGCCGTCGCCCAGGCATCCACTTGGGCGTGCGGCTGCAACTCGCCGGTAATTGCTTCCAGCAAATCGTTAGGAGTTATCAGCCCCTGCACTTCGCCATATTCATCCACCACCAGCACCATACGCGTGGACTCGTTGCGAAACTGTTCGATCAGCTCCATGCCGGTCAGGGTTTCGGGCACGAACACGACCGGCAGAACATGGGCCTCGATGCTTCCCTGATGGTCCGGCCCAAGTTGCAGCAACTTGCCCACGCTGATCTTGCCGACGACGTCTTCCAGCGATCCCCGGCAGACCGGATACCAGGAGTGGGTGCCGCGGTCACCGTCGATTGCCACACGCTGCAAACTCTGCGCCACGCTGTAACTGGCCTCCAGCCACTTCATGTCCTTGCGCGGCAACATCATGGAGGTCAGTGGACGGTCGTCGAGCAAAAAAACGTTTTGCACCATCTGGTGCTCGTGTTCCTCGATCACACCCGCGTCCACGCCCTCCACCAGACTGGCGGTTATCTCGGCCTCGGTCACCGCCCGCTTGCCCGTGGTGTCGATACGCAGCAGCTTTAGCATCGTCTGGGTACAGGCGGACAGCAGCCACACAAAGGGTTTGGCCCCGGTGGCGACCCAGGTCATGGGACGCGACACCACGCGCGCCACCTGCTCGGGATACAACTGCCCGATGCGTTTAGGCACCAGTTCGCCGAATACGATAGTAATGAAGGTGATGGCCGTCACGACCAGCCCGGTTGCGGTAATGTCCGCCGCTCGCGAGTGCATGCCGAATGACTCCAGCCAATGGGACACCCCGGCGCTGAAAGCGGCTTCGCCGATGATGCCGTTGAGCACACCGATCGAAGTAATGCCGACCTGCACCGACGACAGAAAACGCGTTGGATTTTCGAGCAGCGCCAATGCGGCTTGCGCTCCACCGTCGCCCTCTTCAGCCATTGCCATCAGGCGCACCTTGCGGCTGGCCGTGAGCGCCAGCTCGGACATCGCGAAAGCACCGTTGAGCAATGTCAACAGCGCTATCAGCAGAATATCCATGCAACCGGGGGGAGAATCGACACCATGGCACTTTACCTTATCGGCGACATACAGGGCTGCAACGACGCGTTGCAGCGGCTGCTCGACAAGATCGATTTTTCGCCCAGCCGAGACACGCTTTTTTTACTTGGCGACCTGGCAAATCGGGGGCCGGATTCACTCGGCGTTTTGCGCCGTTTGATGCACCTGGGTCCTGCGGCGCGTTGCCTGCTGGGCAATCACGACCTGCACTTGCTTGCGGTAGCGCACGGCGTTCGCAAGCCGCGCCGCAACGACACGCTGGCAGCGGTGCTGAACGCGCCCGACCGCGCAGCCATACTGGACTGGCTGGCGGCGCAGCGCCTGGCAATGCTGGAAAACTTCAATGGCCGGGAGCTTCTGATGGTGCACGCCGGTGTAGTGCCATCGTGGTCGGCGCAAAAGACCGTGGCCCTGGCAGCCGAAGTTGAATCGGTTCTGCGCGGTGCCAACCTCGTCGCATTTCTGACTCGGATGTACGGCAATGCGCCGGCACGGTGGAGCGACGACCTGTCCGGCTTCGCGCGCCTTAGAACCATTGTCAACGTACTTACACGCCTGCGTTTTTGCAGCGCCGATGACGCTATGGAGTTCGACACCAAGGAGGGCGCCGCAGCGGCGCCACCGGGATATGCAGCCTGGTTCGACCTGCCGGGCCGCCAGACCGCCGATGCCACGGTCGCGTTTGGTCATTGGTCCACGCTGGGCCGGCTGGACCGGCCGGATGTGTGGTCGCTCGATACCGGTTGTGTATGGGGCGGACCTTTGAGCGCGATGCGCGTGGCAGATCAGGCGGGTCTCGGGGACGGTAGGGGGAGTGGCCGCCACCTGTCAGGAGAATTGGTTCAGGTGCCATGCGAGCAGGTGCAACGGCCGGGCGCCTGAGCAAAAACCGGACCAGGCAATCTCAAACCGTTTTGCCTGACCACTCGAAAAGCACGTGAACCCCTTTGACAATCTCAGGGGAACCGGAAAGGTTCACAGGCTAAAGGCAGGGGCTCTCGGCTCAACGAAACGGCGCTCAGATCAACGGAAAAGGAGCTCAGTTCGTTTCCGTTTCCTGTTTGAACAAGGCTGCCACGCGTCGCTTGGGCTTGATGTTGGCCGAGATGCTGCGTGCGCTGCGCGGTGTCGTGGGCTCCCATGTGGGGGCCGCCCCGGGGTTCGCCACCGGTGCTTCATAAGGCTTGTCGAAGAAGGGGTCGCGCGAAGGCTGCGGCGCGCGCGCGTAATCACGCCGGGGCGCCCGTTCCGGGCGCGTGCCGTCACGTGCAAAGTCACTGGAGGTCCGCGGACGCGCTGAGGCGCCACTCGGCTCATCGGGCACCTCGTCGCCGGAATACATGCGCCGCCCATCGTTGATGCGGCCCTGTTTGCGGATGTCGGGACTGTCTTCATCGAACTCGATCGCTTCGAGTTCGATTTTTGTCTTGAGCAGTTTTTCCAGGTCTCCCATCAAACGGCCATCGGACTTGGACACAAAACTCACCGCCAATCCGGAAGCGCCGGCCCGGCCGGTGCGGCCGATACGGTGGATATAGTCTTCGGCGTTGAACGGGATGTCGAAGTTAAACACCGCCGGTACGTCCTTGATGTCCAGCCCACGCGCGGCCAC
>JANYBQ010000089.1 GCA_025360705.1 Betaproteobacteria bacterium
AAAAAGTCCTCAAGGTCGACGTGGATGTGGTGAACCTGTTCTTCACCGTCCGCGAAAAGAAGGGCGGCCTGATCGGCAACCTGAACAAAGAGGACTTCAGTATCGCGGAAGACGGCAAACCGCAGACGATCAAATACTTCACGCGCGCGTCAGGCAAGCCGCGGCCCGCACGGGCTTTGGATCGTCGTCCAGTACCACACCTTCCAATAATTTTTGAACCTGCGCATCGTTGAGCGGATGTTTGACCGTTACTTCGTACACCTTGGGAACATGGTGGCGCGGCGAACTCATGCGGTGAATGAACTTGCCGTCATCGGTCAGCAGCAGCAGACCCGTGGTGTCCTGATCGAGCCGGCCCACGGCCTGCACTCCCTGCACCGCCGCCTTTTGCGGCCGCATACGCAGCGGCGAAGGCAGCAAGGTATAAATGCTGGGATAGGCAGAGGGCTTTTGCGAACACTCGGTGCCGGCCGGCTTGTGCAGCATCAGGTATGCTTTTGATTGGTATTGCCAATCGACGCCCTTGACCCTGAAGCGCAGCCCGTCGGGCACGATTTCCATCGCGGGCTGCGTGCATGGCTGGGCATGGACAGGCGAGCCGTTCGGGTAGACGTGCACCAGGCCGCGTTGAATCAAACCTTCGCACACGCGTCGTGTACCGAAGCCTTGGGAATAAAGAATTTCCTGCAACTGCATCAGACAAGTATCGCAAGAACGGACACTATTTCGTTACGCATCTTGCATCGTTGGTGCAGATTTTTCGGAACCATTTGCCTACCATAGCTCCTTTTCAAAAGGACTCTACATGGCATTGCAATCACCTTTTTTCAGCAAGCGCGACAACGAACCCACCAGCTTGCGTCACGCCATTCCCAATTCAGGTCAGCACATGAACACTCCTGCCACCAGCCACTCGTTGAACACAGCATCGAACTCAAATGCATCGCCACCTGCCCCGGCAACCGGCTCATCGACGCCCTCACCCAGCCGCGAAGGGGGCAGCAAACTGACCGTAGGCCCCAACATCAAACTCAAGGGCGTGGAAATTACCGATTGCGACACACTGGTTGTTGAAGGCACGGTTGAAGCGACGATGGATTCGCGCCTGATGCAAATTTCCGAAAGTGGCGCGTTCAAGGGATCAGCCGAAATCGACATCGCCGAAATTCACGGCGCATTCGACGGCAACCTCACGGTGCGGCAAAAGCTGGTAATTTACGCCACCGGCAAGGTTACCGGCAAGATCCGATACGGAAAGCTGGTGATCGAGGAAGGCGGCCAACTGGCCGGCGAAATCGCGTTTGGCGCTGTGGCGAATTCAAAGAACGCGGTAGCTGGGAAGCTGGGCTTGCAGGCGGCTTGAAGTGTGCGGATACTGAATCGAGATTCGCGGCTTTGGCAGTTTCTCCGTCTACCGCAGACCGCCCGCATCGGGCGCAATCCGCGAAGCGGTGAAAGGGTGAAAGGGTGATCATTGCCGCGAAGCGCGCCATCCACTTCAACTCCGCTGAGCCGCAAATCAGGGCACTCCTGCCATGTATGAGTTGGCCACGGTCCACGCATGCGGGTTGATGTCGTGCAGCGTCGACACCGACGGAATTTTCAAGCTTGCGGCCGATTACGTCGCGAGGATCATCAATGGTCTGGGAAACAACAGTCTAACCGTGGCAAAGGTGCTTGTGGATTGACCGCATCGATCCACCCTCCCCCAGTGCCCGTGAGGCGGGCGGTCTCGTCAAACTCGTCGCCGATGCGCCCACCGTACTTCATCTGAAATAAGGAGTCTTTATCATGTTCTATCGCAAAAACCGGTCGGCCTGCGCGGCAATTGCCGCTTGCGCATTGATATCCACATTTGCTGAGCTGGCTCAGGCATCGACCACTACGGCCGTCACCGCAGACAGCACATACTCCAACAGCACTGTCACGGCCGACCGGTTGTCCGACATCTTCAGTGCGTCCGTCGGTTCAAAGACTGACGCGACGGCCCTGATCGAGGGTATGCGCGCTGGCAAAGACGTCAGGCTGGCTGACGTGACAGTATCAGGAACTGGGAGGACTATGGGTTACGGCAACATCAACATCGCACTATCTTTGGCCAAGGCGGACGCCGGCGCAACGGCGACGCCGAAAGGCTTTCTGTCGTCGCTGAACAACGTCATGGGCATGCGCGCCAGCGGGTTGGGCTGGGGGAAAATAGCCAAGGATTTTGGCTTCAAGCTTGGAGAGGTTGTGAAGGAGTCGAAGAGTGCAACTTCATCTTCGAAGGCCGACGGTTCCGAAAAGCCTGGCAAATCTACCGGTATGGCCGACGCTGGGAAAGCCAACGGCAAAGGTGCTGACGCAAATGCGATGGCTGGGGGGCAAGGTCTGGGTAGCAATGGCGGTGGCGGTGGCAATGGCAACGCTGGCGGAGGCGGCAATAGCGGTGGCGGGCACAAATAAACCGCCGCAAACCTGGATATTCTATAGACGCGATAAGAAACTCCACATCGTGGAGGTGAAAAGAGCTTGTTGGCCCGACCGGCCAACAAGCGCGTCCATGAAGTTCTTCACTAAACAACCACCGGCTAAAGCCGGAGGGTTTGAGTTGCGGACTGGAAGTCCGGATACGCGTCGCCTGAACGACGCGTCCTATGGTGGCTCCATCTTGAAATCGTCGCTTGGATTGGG
>JANYBQ010000397.1 GCA_025360705.1 Betaproteobacteria bacterium
GGACACTTGACGACGGCAGCCTCGCGGCACGCGCGAACATCGTCATCTGGGAACACCGCAAAGGCATCACGCGTGCCCATCCCGCCATGCAGGTATACGAAATCGTGCGCGATCCGGCTGGCGCCATGGTGCTGGCCGCCAAGATCGTCAGCCTGCTGGATTGCGATGCGCCACAAGGCAACTACGCGTTCCTGCTGTAGCTTTAACAATGCGGCAATCGTTCACCAACCCCGGCCGATGACAGCGCAGCCGCCGCACGCTGCGCCGTCGGCAAGCCGCCCTTCCAGCAAGACCGCGCTCTTGTGGCTGCTGCCGCTGTTTGCCCTGTACGCCGCCGGACTGGTGCTGCCACTGGGAATCACCATCCTGCAGGCGATCGACCTCGGCATCACCGGTTGGCGGGACCTGATGGCGAATTCGCTGTTCACCAACGCGGCATGGAATACCGCGATCGACAGCGCCGAAATTACGATCATTTCCGTCGTTCTCGCCTACGGCATCGCGGCAGCCATCTGGCGCGGTGCTCCCACGACGCGGGCCGTCCTTACAACCCTGGTTGTAATCTCCTTCCTCACCACGGTGCTGGTCAAGGTAGTTGCGTTCAATGCCCTGTTGCGCGACAACGGCGCCGTCAACGCCGCGCTGTTGGCGCTGGGCGTCATCAGCGAACCGCTTCACCTGTTTCCCGGAAAGCCGGCCATGATCATCGGCATGGTGCAATTCGCCGTGCCGTTCGCGATTTTTCCTATCCTCGGCGTGATGCTGCGCATGGACAACCGGATCGAGCAGGCAGCGCAGAGCCTTGGCGCCTCCGCTTGGCAGGTATTTGTCCATGTCGTGTTGCCTCTCACGCTTCCGGGCGTGATCGCTTCCGCCTTGCTGGTGTTCGTGATCTGCACCGGCTTCTACGTAATTCCCGCGACATTGGGTGCGCCGCGCGACCAGCTGCTGGCAAACGTGGTTGCGCTGTACGCGCTGCAGTTGCTGGACTTCCGGGTGGCCTCCGCGATAGCCATGGTTCTGGTGGTGGTGGTCAGTGTGCTGACCGCCCTGTACCAGCGCGCCGAACGCGCCATCCGGTAGACCCGCCCGCGCATGGTGACCGCATCGGCTTCACGCAACGCGGCGCGGCGTCACTACCGGTGGTCTCCGGCATTGCTGCTGGCCATGCCGGGTTTGCTGTTGTTGATGTTGCCGATACTGGCGGTCATTCCGATGTCGTTTACCGCCGGACAGGTGGTCGAGTTTCCGCCGGCGCAATGGGGCCTGGCCGCCTACCGGGACCTCTTTACCGATGTACGTTGGGGCCAAACCATCGTCTTCTCTCTCAAGGTCGCTGCTCTGGCTGTCGTTATGTCCGTGGTCTGCGCCGCCCTGGCGGCAATCGGCTTGTCGCGCGCGCGCCTGCGCGGCGAAGGTTTCATCACGGCCCTGATCCTGGCCCCGCTCGCAATGCCGGTGGTGGTACTGGGACTGGGCACCTTCCAGCTGTTCCTTCAACTGCACCTCACCGGTACGCTGTTGGGCATTGCGTTGGCACACGCCGTAATTGGCGTTCCATACGTATTTCTGACGGTACGCGCGGCGCTCAGCAAACTCGACCTGGCGCTGGTCCGGTCGGCCATGAGCCTGGGCGCGGGGTCCTGGTCGGTACTGCGCTGGGTCTACCTGCCGGCCATCCTGCCGGCCCTGCTCTCCGGCGCGCTGCTTGCGTTCGTGGTGTCCTTTGACGAGGTGGTTATTGCCTTGTTCCTTTCCGGGCCCGGCGCGATCACTTTTCCGGTGAAACTGTTGACCGAGGTCCAGTTCAACCTGTCGCCCGCGATCATGGCGATATCGACCATTGTGTTCGCCGTTGTCGCGCTCTCCTTGCTGCTGGGCGTAATGCTGTTTGGCTTTCGGCGCACCGTGTTTCGCATCGCGGTCAAGGAATAACAGGGCCGGCGCAAGCCAAGCATGCAGGACATAACCTCCACTAACAACACAGCCGATGCGCGGCGCGACCGCCGGGCCACACGCGACATCGAAGTAACTGGCTTGGGTAAGCGCTACGGCGCGGTGCCTGTCCTAAACGCTGTGAGCTTTACGCTGCGCGACGGCGAGTTCCTGACTCTGCTCGGCCCCAGCGGCTTGGGCAAGACAACCACGCTGGGCATCATCGCCGGCTTTGTCGATGCGGATACCGGCGATGTCCGGGTGGCCGGCAACTCGCTGCTTCCGCTGGCGCCGCGGTACCGCAATCTGGGCATCGTATTCCAGAACTATGCCTTGTTCCCCCACCTCACGGTGGTGGCCAACGTCGAGTTCGGATTGCGCATGCGCAAGGTGGCGGCAGCCGAACGCGCACGCCGTGCCCAACGCATGCTCGAACGCGTAGGCCTGGCCGAGTTCGCGCAACGCATGCCGGCGCAGCTTTCCGGGGGGCAGCAGCAGCGTGTAGCCCTGGCGCGCGCGCTCATCATCGACCCCACCGCCCTGTTGCTGGATGAGCCGCTGGGAGCACTCGACCGGCGGCTGCGCCAACAGGTCGGAATCGAGTTGAAAAAGATCCAGCGCGAGACCGGGGTGTCGGTGCTGCATGTGACCCATGACCAGGAAGAGGCGATGGTGATGTCCGACCGCCTGGCCGTGATGCGCAACGGCCGGATCGAGCAGATCGACCTGCCGACCAATGTCTACAAATACCCCAGCACGCGCTTCGTCGCCGACTTCCTGGGCGAGGCCAACCTGTTGGACGTGACGGTGAACGAAAACGACGGTACGCATGCGGTTGTCACCTATGCGGACGGCGCACGCGGCCGGGTGCACGTATCGGCTGCGCGTGGCGCGGGCGGCGCGGGCTCCACCGGGACGGTATGCGTGCGCCCCGAGCGCTTGCGGCTGGCAGCGGGCCGCGACGAGGCGCCCAACTCAGCCACCGGGGCCTTCATAAGCTGTCTGCATCTGGGTGCCAGCCTGCGCTGCGTGATCAAGGCGCTGGACCGCGAACTGGTCCTTACCTTGCCGGACCACTCCGGCTTCTCCGCACCTGAGCCAGGTACGCCGGTACGTCTGGCGTGGGGTATGGCAGACGGCCAGCTGCTTGCCGAGGATACCTATTGATATGTCCCCAAATCATGACAAACCAAAGCCCGTTCACCCGGAGCCCGTCGAACGTCTTGAGGTTGACACCGTATTGCATTCAGGAAATCGGATGTGAATGCCAGCGGGACTCACGCTTTTGCGCCTCTTCCTCGGCGGGATCGGGCCAACGGCGCACTCAGCTCCGCGGCTGTCCTCCGGCCTTCGGCCTCCCCCTTTATGCCGCTGCGCTTAAACGCCCCGCCGACCTGATCCTGCGAGCGTGGTTGGCGTTCCACTCGCGTGAACCAACCACATTCGCTGCCGAGATGCTGGGGTGGGTGGCGCAGCGGCATCAAGGAGGAGGAAGTGGCTCTAGGCCACGACGGGGGACAGCCGCGGAGCCGTCCACCCCGGCGTCCTCGGCTCGCACAGCTGAACCCGCTTCCCGGTTTTAAACCGCAACAGGGTTCAGGCAGGCTATGTCCGAACGTGTCGTGCATTTCCGAACTCTCAGTAGCCAATCAGGCCTTGGATAAAGCCGCTGCGAATTCCGCGCGCAACTTCGCGCTATGAATCACCGACCAGTCCTGCGGATAGGATGCGCCGGCAACCACCTTGAGCACCACGAACACCGGCCCCTGCTGGTTCAGCACGGCACCGATGCGCGCATCGAAATCGGCCAGGTCGTCAAATTCGTACACCTGCTCGATGCCGGCCGCACGCGCGAATCCCGCGAAGCTGACCTTGCCGGCGCCCGGAATCGGGTGGCCACCGTTGGCCTCGTAGGTATTGTTCTGGCAGACAAAATGCACCAGGTTGGCCGGTGCTACCTGGGCAATCGTCACCAGGCTTCCCAGGTTCATCAGCAGGCTGCCATCACCGTCAATCACGATCACCCGTTTGTCGGGCCGGCCCAGCGCCATGCCAAGGCCATGCGAAGAAGCCTGCCCCATCGCGCCCACTCCCAGGTACGTCAAGGCCTCGGGCTTGATGACGCGCCACTCGAACGCCGCCTGGTACACCGGTATGACGATCTGGTCGGTGTGGTGGCGCGCCAGCACCTTCAGGCATTCATCGCGAGGCATCATGGCTTGCTCCTACTGCGGCGTTCGGGTCACCAGAAACACAAACGGACGCTTGCTCGCACGGGCGCGCTGGAACTCTCCCGGTATTCGCTCTTCGTCACCGCGCAGCGTGAGCCGGGCATGGCCTATACCCATGGCGTCGAGCACCGGTTCGACGATACGCACGCCGTACTTGTCGGACCGCGGCGGCGCCCGGTCCGTTTCCATACCTTGCAGGCCGACGATCGCGCACAGGCCGAACTCGTACTCCATGACGACGCCGCGGATGCAGTTCAGCGAGTCCAGCAGCCCGGTGTGCTGCATCAGCAACAACGACGCTACGCCCGCATAACCCAGCCCGGAGCAAATCGAGACGCCCTCGTCTTCCTTGCACACGCGTATAAGGCGCAGTTCTGGGTCGCGCGAGATCGGCCACAACAGTTGGTCGCTGGTCACGATGTCGGGCAGCGCAACCACGGTGGAAATGCCGCTGCGCTTGATCGCCGCGATGATCTCCGCGCCACGAACCACATTACTTTGAGCCTGATCCATGGGTGCTAGCCCCGGTCTTTGGGAAATGCATCGGGCACCGGTGTCAGGCCGATCCACACACTTTTTACCTGGAGAAATTCCTTGATCGCGTCGATGCCGTTTTCCCGGCCATAACCGCTGTGTTTATAGCCGCCCACCGGTGACAAAGTGCTGACGCCGCGGTAGGTATTCACGTACACGGTGCCGGCTGCAATACGCTCGGAGAGACGCACACTGCGCGCCATATCCTGTGTCCATACCCCCGCGGCGAGGCCGAAGCGCGTATCGTTGGCCATGCGCACGGCCTCCTCCTCGTCGCGGAAGCGCGTCACCGCCAGCACCGGCCCAAATACCTCTTCGCGGTATAGCTGCATAGCGGGACGCACCTCGGTAAAGATGGTCGGTTCCACATACCAGCCGGCGCCGCAATTGGCCGGATGCACGGCCTGGCCGCCCAACACGCATTGCGCTCCTTCGCGACGGGCCTGGGCGATAAATGCCAGCACCTTTTCATGTTGCGGCTGGTTCGCCATGGGGCCGAGCTGCGTCGATGCATCGAACGGGTCGCCGATGCGCACGCCCTGCATGCCCTCGACCAGTCGTTGCACGAAACGGTCATGAATGGTGTCCTGCACAAGGAGGCGCGAGCCTGCAATGCAGGATTGACCCAGGCCCATGAAGATGCCGGCCAGCACACCGTTGACGGCGGTGTCCATGTCCGCGTCGTCGAACACCAGTTGCGGCGACTTCCCACCGAGCTCCAGAGTGACGCGTTTCAAGCCCTTGGCAGCGGCAGCGGCAATCTGCTGACCGCTTGCCTCGGACCCGGTGAAGGTGACCTTGGCGACATCCGGATGAGCCACCAGCGAGGCACCCACGCCCGCGCCAAACCCGGTCACGACATTCAGCACGCCCGCCGGCAAGCCGGCCTGCTCCATTAGCCGTGCAAGTTCAAGCGTGGATGCCGATGCGTGTTCGGATGGCTTGAGCACCACCGTATTGCCGGCGGCCAGAGCAGGAGCGAGCTTCCATGCAGCGAGCATCAAGGGCGAATTCCACGGCGTGATCGCCACCACCACGCCAAGCGGCTCGTGGCGCGTGTAATTGAACACGCCCGGTACGTCGTTCGGTATTACCGAGCCTTCGATCTTGTCGGCCAACCCGGCGTAATAGTGGAAATACTTGGGCAAATAGCGCAACTGCGCAAGCACGTCCACCAGGCGCTTGCCGTTGTCGCGCGACTCGATCGCCGCCAGTGTCTCGATATGGTCTTCGAGAAATGTGGCGACACGGCGCAGCAACTCGCCGCGTGCCGTAGCTGTCATCGTGCGCCAAGACCCGGACTCGAAGGTCGCGCGCGCCGCCGCCACTGCGCGGTCGGCATCGGCAGCGGACCCCCGGGGGATCAGGGCCCAGGCTTCTCCATTGGCCGGGTTGATGGTGTCGAACCACTCATTGCCCTCGGGGTCGCACCAGTGTCCGCCAATCAGCTGCCGGTACTTGCGCTGCAAAGGCGTGGCGCCGCCGGGCTCGGGCGCCGGTCCGCGTGGCCCGCCGCTATCGGCAAACTCGGTGAAATGCGGATTAAGCCGGGACACTGGTTGGGCTCGCTCTCACGCAATCCACGTGCATCGGCGGCCGACACACGCGGCATATGACCCGGCGCCGCGCATGACATGCAGCTTGCATCCAAAGAATCTATTGCGCTTGTCCATGGTTTCGATCATGATAGCGCATAAGCAACAACTTTTCCTGTGGTGAAACGTCGGCGCCGGTTGCGCTGGCGCGGCACAGGGCCAACATGACAGTCGCTGAAGCCCGGAAATTTCTAAAAAAGCACGACATCCATTTTGTGTTGGCCCAGTTCGTGGACATCCACGGTTCGGCAAAGGCGAAGTGCGTGCCGGTCGCGCATTTCGAAGATCTGTTAACGACCGGCGCCGGATTTGCGGGGTTCGCGATCTGGGGCCTGGGCATGGGTCCGCACGGCCCCGAGTACACGGCGCTAGGAGATCTGTCCACACTGGCGCTCATGCCATGGATGCCTGGCTACGCCCGCATCGCCTGCGATGGGCATGTGCTGGGCAAACCCTACGAATATTGCCCGCGCGTGGCACTACGCGCGCAAGTGAAGAGGCTGAACGAACTGGGCTGGACCCTGAACACCGGCATCGAGCCCGAATTCATGCTGCTGGAGCGTCGCGCCGACGGATCCCTCGCACCGTTCGACGGCAGCGACACGCTGGACAAACCCTGCTACGACTACAAGGGACTGGTACGTAGAAGCGAGTACCTTGGAAAACTCGCACATGCATTGCAGGGTGCGGGCCTGGATGTGTACCAGATCGATCACGAAGACGCCAACGGCCAGTTCGAGGTCAATTTCGCCTACAGCGACTGCATCACCTCCGCCGACCGCTACACGCTGTTCAAAATGGCCGCGACCGAGATCGCGCACGCCATGGGCATGGTGTGCACCTTCATGCCCAAGCCGTTCTCCAATCGTGCCGGCACCGGCTCGCATTTCCACATCTCGGTGGCGGATGGAAAAAACAAAAATATTTTTCTCGATGCAAAGGACAAGAGCGGCATGGGTCTTTCAAAGACCGCGTACCACTTCCTCGCTGGCATTCTCGAACATGCGCGTGGCCTTGCCGCCTTGGCCGCGCCGAGTGTGAATTCATACAAGCGCCTGGTAGTCGGACGCTCGCTGTCCGGCGCAACCTGGGCGCCTGCCTACATCACCTATGGCGACAACAACCGCACCGCCATGGTCCGTATTCCGTACGGCCGGCTGGAACTGCGCCTGCCTGACGGCGCCTGCAATCCCTACCTGGCGACTTGCGGAATCATTGCCGCCGGCCTGGACGGCGTACGGCGCAAACTCGACCCAGGCCCACCCAACAACACCAACCTCTACGACCTGACCCCGGAGCAGGTGTCGGAACAGGGCATCGGCATCCTGCCGCAAAGCCTTAACGAGGCCGTCGATGCTTTTGCATCCGATGCCGTATTGCGAGCGGGAGTCGGCGAGAACCTGGCACGGGAATTCATCCGGCTCAAGCGCATGGAGTGGGTGGAATACTCGCGCCACGTGTCAGCGTGGGAAACCACCCGTTATCTCGAATTTTTCTGATCGGAGTTAGCCAGCCATGTGTGGAATTGTCGGGTTGCTGGTCAAGAAACCGGCCTTGCGAGAACAGTTGGGCGAACTGATGATGCCAATATTGCTGGGCATGACCTTTCGCGGACCGGAGTCCGCCGGAATGGCGGTTTTCACGGATCCGGTGGCCACCGGACGGCGCAAGTTCAGCATCTATTCGGGTACCGCTCAAGCGCCCTGGTCGTCGGTTGAAGACGCGGCGCGGCGCGACTTCGGCGAGGACACCGCGCTAAGCGCCAACGCGAACCATGCCGTGCTGGAGACCGGCGCCGCGCCGCAACAAGTGCGCGCTTGGCTGTCGAGCAATTACCCCGGTTACCACCTGCTGTCCGTCGGGCAGTCGATCGACCTGTACAAGGACACCGGGACACCAGCACAGGTCGCGCAGCGATACGGCTTCCCCCAGTTGCGCGGCTCGCATCTGGTGGGCCATACACGCATGGCCACAGAGACCGCGGTGACGCCGGAACGCGCCCACCCGTTCACTGCGGGCGAGGACTTTTGCCTGGTGCATAACGGTTCCTTGTCCAACGCCTGCAGCGTGCGGCGCAAGCTTGAACCGCTCGGTATCAAGTTCGAGACCGACAACGACACCGAGGCGGCATGCCGCTTCCTGGAGTGGCGCATGCGCGAGGGCGATGACCTGGAGACCGCCCTGGAAAAAGGCTTCGACGAACTGGATGGCTTCTACACCTTCCTGATGGGAACCCGGGACCAACTAGCGTTGGTACGCGATGCATTCGCATGCAAGCCGGCCATCGTCGCCGAGACCGACGACTATGTGGCGATATCGTCCGAATTCCGCTCGCTGGCCAAATTGCCCGGTGTAAAAAACGCGCACATTTTTGAACCCAAACCGGAGCGGATTTACGTATGGCGCGCGTAACTTTCGACCTTGCCATAAAGCCACTGCGCCAACTGAACTACTTCCTGCACCGTGAGCTGCCCGAAGGTGAACTGACGGTCGTCATCGAGAATCCGGACGGCGCCCACAGCATCGCGGCCGGCGTTGACGCGCCGATCGCGATCGACATCCTTGGACATGCCGGTTATTACGCCGCTGGAATGAATCAGCAGGCCAACGTCACGGTGCATGGAAACGCCGGCCCCGGGGTAGCGGAAAACATGATGTCCGGGCGCGTGCACGTCAAAGGCTTCGCCTCGGTGGCAGCGGGCGCATCGGGCCAGGGCGGGCTGCTGGTAATCGATGGCGACGCCTCGCTGCGTTGCGGTATTTCCATGAAAGGCATCGACATCGTGGTGGGCGGCAGCGTCGGCGATTTCTCGGCCTTCATGGCACAGGAAGGGCGTCTGGTAATTTGCGGCGACGCGGGAGATGCGCTGGGCGATTCGCTGTATGAGGCCGTGATCTATGTCCGCGGAAAAATCAAGTCGCTGGGTGCCGATGCACACGAAGAGCCGATGGCTGGGCGCGATTACGCGGTCGTTGGCGAACTGCTGGCGGCCGCCGGCTTGTCGCATGATCCGGCGCAGTTTCGCCGCGTCGCGTCCATGCGCAGCCTGTACCACTGGAACGCCGACGCAAATCAGGAGTATTAATGGATCACCCGGTTCGTTTTGTGAAGAGCAGCCAATACGAGGAAAGCTGGGGCTACGGCCGCGGCACCATCGACTACATCCAGAACGCAGCGGCACACGGCTTGTATGAAATTCGCGGCTTGGGCGCCAGGCGCAAGCTGCCGCATTTCGACGACCTGCTTTTCCTGGGGGCGTCGCTGTCGCGCTATCCGCTGGAAGGCTACCGGGAACGCTGCGAAACCAAAACCATCCTGGGCAGCCGGTTCGCGAAGAAGCCGATCGAGTTGGCCATCCCGATCACTATCGCCGGAATGAGCTTCGGTTCTCTCTCGGCCAATGTAAAGCAGGCTCTTGGCATGGCGGCTACGGAAATGGGAACCAGCACCACCACCGGCGACGGCGGAATGACGGCCGAAGAGCGCCAGTCGTCGCGGCAGTTGGTGTACCAATGCCTGCCGTCGCGTTACGGCTTCAATCCGAACGACGTGCGCAAAGCCGACGCGATAGAGATCGTGATAGGGCAAGGCGCAAAACCCGGCGGCGGCGGAATGCTGTTGGGGCAAAAGATCAACCCGCGTGTCGCCAGGATGCGCCACCTGCCCGAAGGTGTCGACCAGCGGTCCGCCAGCAGGCACCCCGACTGGACCGGGCCGGACGACCTGGTCATCAAGATCCAGGAGTTGCGCGAGATCACCGATTGGGAAAAACCCATCTACGTGAAGATCGGCGCGACGCGCACATTCAACGACGTGAAGCTGGCGGCCATCGCCGGAGCGGACGTGGTCGTGGTGGACGGCATGCAGGGCGGCACCGCCGCAACGCAGTCGGTGTTTATCGAAAACGTCGGCGTGCCCACGTTGGCGGCGGTGCGGCAGGCGGTCGAGGCGCTGGAAGATCTCAACCTGCGCGGTGTGGTGCAACTGGTGGTATCGGGCGGAATTCGCACCGGCGCGGATGTTGCCAAGGCCCTGGCGATGGGCGCCGACGCCGTGTCGGTCGGGCAAGGGATGCTGATTGCGCTGGGCTGCAATGGCGCGTCGTATGTGCAGGCGGGCCAACACCATTCGGCGCTGGAAGACTATGCAAAGCTGGGGACAGCGCCGGGTTATTGCCACCATTGCCATACCGGACAGTGCCCGGTCGGCGTGACGACGCAGGACAGCGTGCTGGAGCAACGACTGGAACCGGCGGTCGGTGCACGCCGCGTCAGGAATTACCTGAAGACCATGAATATGGAATTGACCACGATTGCGCGTGCCTGCGGCAAGCAGAACGTACACCACCTGGAGCGCGAGGATCTTGTCGCGCTGACGGTGGAAGCGGCGGCGATGGCAGGCGTGCCACTGGCAGGCACCGACTGGATTCCCGGACGCGCGGCGCGCGCGTAACATGGGTCCGCTACAAAGCTTGCGGATAGGTGGACCCAAGAATGGCTGACAGGCAACCGGATTTGGCCGCCGCACCGCGCGACCTCGAGCGTCATATCGGCCAGGCGGTGCGCCGGCTACGCTTGCAGCAGAACCTGACGATCGCCGAGATTTCGCGCAAGGCGCTCATCAGCAGCGGCATGCTCAGCAAGATAGAAAACGGCCAGACGGCGGCCAGCCTGGAGTCGCTGGCAAGCCTTGCCGACGCGCTCGGTACAACGCTGTCCAGCATCTTCGCCGGCTACTCGTCCGAGGAAGGCGGCGCCCAGCACGTCAAGAACGGACAAGGGCCCGAAGTCGTACGCCGCGGTACCAAGCGCGGCCATACCTACAACCTGCTGGCCATCGAGCGCGGCCCACGCCGCGTGTTCGAACCCTTCCTCGTGACGCTTACCGACAAGAGCGAAATATTCCCCAGCTTCCAGCATCCGGGTATCGAGTTCATCTATATCCTGCAAGGCAAACTGAGTTACCGACACGGCAAGGCGAATTACATGTTGGGCACCGGCGACTCCCTTACGTTTCGTGGCAGCGTGCCACATGGCCCGGAGAAGCTAATCAAGCTTCCCATCAAGATGCTGGCGACCATCATCTACGACGACGAAATGGCGCGTTTGGTGATCTGAGGTACGTGGCCTGGCCGGCGTTTCGGACCGGTGTTTCAAGGAGAAAATGTCAATTGATGTTCACCGCGTTCTCTCGGCGCCGGTGAGGGGAATCACGAATTGCGGCATAAGGTCAACGGGAAGAAATTTCAAACTGCAATTAAATCCGATCCGCAATGAATCTCCGCAACATTGAAGCGTTTCTTGCGGTAGGGGAAGCAGGTAGCTTCACCAGTGCCGCCAAGCGCCTCCACAAGACCCAGTCCGCCGTCTCGCAGGCGGTGCGCCAACTCGAGACGGAGCTCGGCGTTCCGCTGATCAACCGCGCATCCCGAAGTGTCACATTCACGCCAGTTGGGGCTTTGCTGCGCAGCCATGCCACGCAACTGGTGGAAGACATCCACAAGATGGCGTCCATGGTGCGCGAACAGAGCAAGACGCGTATCAGCCAGCTGCGCATCGGCCTGGTCGAATCCTTCGCTACCGCAGTTGGCCCGGCGCTCATCCGCAGCATGTTGTCCGAGGCGCTTAACCTCACGCTCTGGTCCGAGCTCACGCCGCGTCTGGGCAAGGCCTTGCTCGAAAAACGCGCCGACATCATCGTCAGCAACGATCCCTTTATCGAGGAGGCCAATCTCACGCGTTACGAACTGCTGCGCGAGCCGTTCGTGCTACTGCTGCCGGCTGACTTTCCGTGGGACACCCGCGCTCCCAATCTGCCACTGCTGTCGCGCACCTACCCGATGATCCGCTACGAGGCGGCGTCGCTGATGGGGTCGCTGATCGACGCGCATTGCCAACGCCTCAACCTGCGTCCGACCCGCAGGGTGTCGGTGGACTCCGCCGAAAAACTGATCGCGACCGTGGTCGCGGGCATTGGATGGAGCATCACCACGCCGATTTCGCTGCTGCGCGCAAGAGAGTACTCGGGCGCCATCCGCGTTGTTCCTTTTCCGGGCGAGACCTTCTACCGCCAGTTGTTCATGGTGTCCCGACGTGGCGAGCTGGACGAACTGGTGTCGCGGCTGGCGCGCCTGTCGTGCGAGGTGCTGACCGGCCTGGTGGACGGGGAATTGCGCAAGCTGCTGCCCGACACCCATTCCCAGATATGGGTGGCAAACCACGAGACCCTGCATCCGGTCTAGTGCTGGCTATCCATAGGACATGCCTAACCCGCAGCAGCCCATCAGCCCCGCTAATGGACCCACACGCATTTCGAGATAACAGGCGACCCGCATCGCTGCCAGTGCAGGCGCGGGAGCGTCGGTGCCTATACTGAATTGGCGCAATCCATCAGCGGCATCTCCGGCATCTCCGGCACATCCACCCGACAGAGAATCTCCCATGGCCCAAGTGAAGGAAACGCAACATCCCGTCAAGTTCGGTGGCTATTACCAACCCAAGGATCGGCCGATCGAGGAGATCACGGCGCGGGTCGGTCCGGGCACGCCGTGTGGCGAATACATGCGCCGCTTCTGGCACCCGTTCCGGCTGTCGTCCCAGCTCGACCAGCGCCCGCTGGTGGTACGGATTCTGGGCGAAGACCTGGTGCTGTACCGCAATCTCTCGGGCGCACTGGGACTGGTGCACAAGCATTGCGCGCACCGCGGTGCCTCGCTGGAATTCGGCATCATCGCCGAGCACGGCATCCGCTGCTGCTACCACGGCTGGTTGTTCAGCAATGACGGCACGATTTTGGAAACGCCGGGCGAGCCAGCCGATAGCCCCCACAAAGACAAGTTCTGCCAGGGCGCCTACCCGGTGATCGAATACGAGGGCGTCATCTTCACCTACATGGGCCCGCCCGAACTGCGTCCCGCGTTCCCGCTGATGGACGCCATGGTCATGCCCGACAACCGCATGACACCTTACCTTATTCACTCGCCCTGCAATTGGCAGCAGGTGAGCGAAAACTCGATCGATCCGTTCCATGTGGCTTTTCTGCATACCCGTGTCTCCGGCCCCCAGTTCAGCGAGGTATTCGAGAGCCTGCCGATCGTCGAGTACCACGAAACGCCGCACGGCTTTTTCTACACCAACGCGCGCCGTGTGGGTGACTTCGTCTGGATCCGCATGCACGACCACCTGCTGCCGAACTTCTCGCAAAACGGCGCGATCTTCGAGAACGTCAGCAAGGTGCGTTATTTCGGCCGCGCCGGCCTCACGCGCTGGGTCACGCCGGTCGACGACACCCACACGCTGGTGATCGCCTACCGCCATTTCAACCAGCGCGACGATCCGCTGCACCAGGGGCGGCCGCAGGACAACGGCGTTGGAAAAACCGACTTCTACGGCCAGAGCAACGAGCTTCCCTACGCCATGCGCCAGGACTCTCCGGGTGACTGGGACGCCTGGTGCAGTCTGGGGCCCATCACCAGCCACGCCAGCGAACATCTGGCCACCACCGACCGTGGCGTGGCGATGCTGCGGCGCAAGCTGAAAATGGAAATCGAAAACCTGGCAAAAGGTATCGAGCCGCAGCGCCCCGAACCGCTCGATGGCCAACCCGTCCCAACCACCGGCGGCGACACCATTCTGCGCATCCCGCACAATGGCGGCGACGACCGCGAGCTGATCCTGGAGGCCTGCCGTGCGGTGGCCGCGGTGTACGTCGAAACGCAACACTTGCCCGACGCCCAGCGGCGCGCGGCCATCACGCAGCGGCTGGCACCGCTTAACACAGCGGACCCGAGCGCGGTCAATCCGGAGCACGGCAAGATGTTCGAATTCAAGAGCGTAAGCTGAGCCATCTTTTTGATGCTGCGGGCGCAGCGCCTGGCAGGCCTGGAAACACCATTTCAATCGACATGACCCGTACCACAACAACTACAACAACCACGACCACCACGACAACTGCGCCATCCCCACTATCGGGGCGGGCCATCATCGATGCGCTCAAACGTACCGGCGTGGAGTTCATCCTCTCGGTGCCCGACATCTGCACCAGCGCCGGCCTGCTTAAACCGATTTCCGAGGACCCTGCGCTGCGCCTGGTGCGGGTGTGCAAGGAGGACGAGGGTGTCTCGATCTGCGCGTCGCTGTCTTTTTGCGACCGCCGTGGCGTGTTGCTGATGCAGCAGACCGGGCTAATGGACTCGCTCAACGCCTTGCGCGCCATCGGCGTCGATTACCGCAACCCGGTCTGCATGATGGTCGGCCTGCTGGGCAAGGAGCCCGATGTCGCTCCGGCCGACTCGCGCAGCTTCGGCGTACGTGTGATAACACCCATACTTGACGTAATGGGCATCCGGTATTGCGTGCTGAACTCGGACGACGACATAGAGGCTGGCATGCAGGCCATCGACGACGCCTATCGACAGAGTGCACCCGTGGTGCTGTTGCTGGGGAGGAACCCGTTATGAAACAACCAGAAGCGCGCGACGATTTTCTGCGCGTTTTATCGCGCCGCTACACCGGGCAGATCGTGGTGAGTGTCTACACCACCTGCTTCGAGTGGCTGGCAATACGCCCGAACGCGCTGAACTATGTGTCCGTGGGCGCCATGGGTCAGGCCGCCTCGCACGGGCTCGGCCTTGCGCTGGGCCGCCCCGACCAGCAGGTCTGGGTGTTCGACGGCGACGGCAGCCTGCTCATGAACCTGGGTTGCCTGGTAACGCTGGCCGGCGCGAATCCGCGCAATCTCACCCACTTCGTTTTCCAGAACGGCAGCTACGAGGCCAATCAGAAAATGCCGCTGCCAGTCGCCGCGCCGATCGACTTTGCCGGCATGGCGCGCGCCGCTGGCATCGCGTCGGCGCAGACTTTTTCGGACAGCGCCACGCTCGACCAATGGCTTGGTCAGCGCGGCACGTCCCAGGGCCCTGCGGTCGTGGACTTGCGTGTGTTGCCCAGCCCATCGGCATACCCGCAGCACTACGACCATATCCACAGCGCCGCAGCGCGCGACGCATTTCGCTCGGCCCTGCGCGCCATCCCGATCCAGAACCCGGCATGAGTGCACATTCCACCGAAGCCGGCGGCACCCTGCGGTACCAGACCTTCATCAAGGGGCAATGGTGCGACGCGGCGAGCGGTCGGTGTTTCGACTCGGTCGATCCATCGAGCGGGCGCGTCTGGGCCCGCATACCGCGCTGCGACGGCGCCGATGTGGCGCTGGCGACGCAGGCAGCGCACCACGCAGCCTTCGAAGGTCCCTGGTCCCGGATGCGTCCCACGGAACGCGGGCGCTGGTTGCGCCGCATGGGCGACGCGCTGGCCGCTGACGTAGAACGCCTGGCCCAATTCGAATGCCGCGACAACGGCAAGCGGCTGAGCGAAATCCGGGCGCAGTTCACCGACCTGCCCGAGTACTTTTATTACTTCGCCGGTCTGGCCGACAAGTTCGAGGGCCGCGTGATTCCGATCGACCGGGCCGATACCTTCAACTACACGGTGTGGGAACCCTATGGTGTGGTGGCTGCCATCACGGCCTGGAACTCGCCGCTCGCCTTGCTGACCTGGAAGATTGCTCCCGCGCTGGCGGCCGGGAACAGCGTGGTGATCAAGCCCTCGGAACACGCCTCGGCGTCCACGCTGGAGCTGATGCAGACCTTCCAGAGCGTCGGCCTGCCCGATGGCGTGCTCAACGTGGTGACCGGCTTCGGCGACGAGGTTGGCGACCCGCTGGTGGCGGACCCGCAGGTGGCGCGGATCACCTTCACCGGCTCGGGCGCGGTTGGCAAACGCATCGCCACGCGCGCTGCGGGCCTGCTCAAACGCGTCACGCTGGAGCTCGGGGGCAAATCGGCGCAGATCGTCTTCGACGACGCCGATATGGAGCAGGCGGTACGCGGCATCGTCGCCGGCATCTTCGTATCCAATGGACAGAGTTGCGTCGCCGGATCGCGGCTGCTGGTGCAAGACCGCCTGCACGATGCCTTGCTCGACCAGCTACTGGCCTCGATCGACGGGCTCAAGGCCGGCGACCCGCGCGACGCCGCCACCCAGATCGGCCCGATCGCCAACCAGCCCCAGTTCGAACGCGTGTGCCAGGATGTTGCGACGGCGCGCGCCGAGGGCGCGCGCTGCGTGGCAGGCGGTGTGCCGCTCAAAGGGACCGATGGCGGATGGTATTTCGCCCCCACGGTGTTGGTGGACGTGGACCCGTCGATGCAAATCGCACGCCAGGAAATTTTTGGCCCGGTGCTGGCCGTGATGCGTTTTCGCGACGAGAACCACGCAGTGCAACTGGCCAATGACCACGCGCTCGGGCTGGCGGACGGTGTCTGGACGCGCGATATCAGCCGCGTCATGCGCATGACACGCCGGCTGCAGGCCGGAACCGTCTACGTCAACACCTACCGAGGTGTGGCGCCGCAGTCGCCCTGCGGCGGCTTCAAGGACAGCGGCTGGGGACGCGAAAACGGCATCGAAGCCATGCGCGAGTTCCTGCAACTCAAGAGCGTATGGATCGGACTGGGTGACATGCCAAATCCATTCCCGCGCCTGTGAACATCCAATCGTAGAAAGCAGCAGCATGACATCACCCCTGATTCCCGGCAGCGTCGTCTGGTCCGGCGACAACCCCGGTATCTACCTGCAGGACGACAAGGGCGAATGGCAGTCGCTGGCGGTCTACTTCCGCGTCGTCACCTCGCCGCACGGATCAGGCAGCGGCATCGTGGTGCTGGGCGCGCCGCGCGCTGCATCCGGCTGGCCGGCCAGCCAGAACCTGTGCATCAGCACCAACCAGCCGCTTCTGCGCTGGCTGGGAACCGATTTCGTCGCGCGCTTCGCTTCGTTCCGCGGCATGGCCGGATTGCAGTCCATGACCTACCTTGCCGCTACATCGGCCAGCACCAGCGGCGACGGCAAGACATTTCACGAGGAAACGCTGGAGGCTGCCGGCGTGTCCGCCTCGCTGCGTTGGGAAGATCTGTCGGCGCCGTTCGCGGCCGATGTGCCGCCTGCGCAGTCGGCCACCGGCGAGCATCGCATGCTCAGCGTGTTCGTCGAAGCGCGGACCGGTTCCATCCGCGTCAACGGCGCGGCCCTGCCCGGCAAAATTATCGAACGCGACTTCCTGGGCCGGCGCATGAAAACCTCCTTCCTGGCTTTTTGCGAAACATGGATCACGCCGTCCGCGTCATGAGCGCCGCCGGGACCACAGACGCCGACAGGCTGGCAATCGACCGTGTACTCGCGGTCGCGCCGGAGCTGTTCGCGCTGGAGCGTGCGACGGATCGCCTGCACCTTGGCCGCCACGAGTTGTTGCATGCGGGTCCGCCGTTGCGCGACCCCTGCGCACCCTGCACACCGGTGCTGCATTCGGCGCTGCTGGCCATCCTGCTGGAGGGCTGGGCCGACACAGCCGACGAGGCCCGCGATATGGTGCGCAGCGGCGCCATCACTCTGCGCCCGGCGCAGGACTTCGGTTGCGTCTTGCCCCTGGCCGACGTGTTGTCGCCCTCGATGTGGGTGAAGGTGGTTCGCGATGCCTCCGACCTGCGGCGCTGGGCCTGCAGCCCGCTGAACGGCGGTGCAGCCCATGTGATGCGCGTCGGGGTGTGCGACGAGGCAGTGCTGGCACAACTGCGCTGGCTGGACCGCGAATTCGCACCGGCTTACGGCGCCGCGCTGGCGGACCAGGGCCTGGCTGCCGGCGACGACTGCCACGGAAAAACCGGCGCCTCCACCGCCGCCTTTGCGCGCGTGCTGGGGGACCACCTGCAGGGCGGGTCCGCGCAAGCGTGCAGTGCATTCCTGGAACGCAGCCCGGCCTTTTTTCTGAACCTCTGGATGGCGGCGTCGCGCTGTATGTTGTCCGCCGCCGCTGGCAGCGCGCATTCCAGCGCGGTGACGACCGCCGCCGGCAACGGGCAGGACTTCGGCATCCAGCTTGGGGGCAGACCCGGGCACTGGTTCACGGCGGACGCCGACGCTCCTGTCATACCCGGGGGCCACGCAACAGATCATCCAGGCGCGCCTGGGCGCCATCGGCGACAGCGCCATCGTGGACCCGCTGGGCCTGGGCGCCATGACCACACTCGGCAGCGGCGCGCAGGGGCCCGCTGCATTTGCATCCATCTGGCCCGAGACTGCACACGCGCCGCGCAAGTTGCTGAGCGCGCGTCACGCCGGGTTCGCGCGCAAACAAGCACGGTTGGTGGTGCGCACCGCAAGCGTGCTCGACAAGGCAGGTTTGCAGGGCCGCTTGGGCGGCGGCTTCTATCGCGCGCCGGCAGAGCTGTTTGCGCGGGCTTGCGCAGGGCTGTCCATATGAGCACCGCCGGGCCGTTCCCAAGGGCGGCATCAAGCCGTTCGCACCGTCGTTCGATTCGTTTGGCACCCTTACGCGCCAGGTGGTGGACGCGCAATGGCTGCGCTGGTCCCTGCGGGGTGAGTGCCGCTCCGCAGAGAGCAGCGTCTGGCCCGGCAAGCCACGCATCGGCGTCTGCCGCACGGCCGTGGTGGGACAACGCGGACGCCAACTGCCACCGTGCCATTGCGTCGGCAGCGCAGGCATTGGCTGTCGCCGGCGCCATGGTGACAGACGCGACGCTTCCCGCGCATTTCGATGCGCTGACTGCGCACAAGACCATCATGGCCTACGAGGCGGCACAGAGCCTGGCTCTCGAATACGACAGCCACCATGCGCAACTGAGTCCGCAATTGCGCCAGTTGATCGATGGCGGGCTGGCCATCGACCGCGCGCACTACCTCGAGGCTCAGGGCGTCGCGGCTTCGGCCCGCGCCGAATTCGCGCAATGGATGCAGGGCTGGGACGTATTGCTGGCGCCCAGCGCACCTGGCCCCGCGCCGCTGGGCTTGTATGCCACTGGCGACCCGCTGTTCAGCCGCATCTGGACCTTGCTGGGCGTGCCCACGATCACCCTTCCCGGAGCCAGCGCGCGCAACAGGCTGCCGATCGGCATGCAACTGGTCGTTAGCATCGGGGAAGACGAGCAACTCCTTGCCATCGCACGCTGGGCAGAACCCTTTATTCACGACCTGTCCGCGCACCAACCATGAAAGACCAGACCATGAGCAGCGTCAGCCCGCGTCCGGGAATTCTGAATATCAAGCCGCATATGGTGGCGACAGCGCCAGCTTCAGGCACAGGCCCGAACATCAATCTGTCGAGCAATGAAAACGCGCTGGGCGCCAGTCCCCAGGCCGCCGCCGCGGCCCGCGCTGCACTGGACAAGATGGAGCGCTATTCGGAGGACGGCCCCGCGCTGCTCGCAGCCGCCATAGGAGGGGCATTTGGCCTGGACCCGGCGCGCATGGTCTGCGGCCACGGATCGGACGAGTTGCTGCAACGGCTTGCGCGCGGCTTCCTGAACCCCGGCGACGAGGTCATCCACAGCGTACACGGCTACCTGAAATTCCCCAACTACGCCCATGCCATGGCAGCGGTTCCGGTCGCGGCGCCGGATGACCATTTCCGCGCATCGGTGGATGGAATCTTGTCCTGCGTCACGCCACGCACACGCATGGTGCTGCTGGCCAACCCGGACAACCCGACCGGCACCATTCTGGGTGGCGCGGAAATTCGCCGGCTGCATGCCGGCCTGCCCGGCAACGTACTGCTGGTGCTGGACTCGGCGTATGCCGAATACGTGACGGCCGCCGACTACGAGTTGCCGGTGGCGCTGGTGGACGCCACGCAGAACGTGGTCATGACACGCACCTTTTCGAAGATCTTCGGCATGGCCGGCATGCGGCTGGGCTGGTTATACGGTCCGCCCGCCATCGTGGACGTATTGCGCCGACTCGGTCTGACCTTCCCGATCAGCAGCCCCGCCACCGCTGCCGGCATCGCTGCACTGCGCGATGTGCGGCACCGGGAGCGCGTATTCGCTCACAACCGCGACCAGCTAGCGCGTTTTTGCGCGGACATGCGCGCGCTGGGTCTGCGTTACCTGCCGAGCAATGGCAACTTCGTGCTGCTGGACTTCGAGGGTCAGCCGAAATCGGCCAAACAGGCCTATGACTTTCTGGATGCGCGCGGCATCGTCGGGCGCATGTTCAATTCGGCCGACTACCGC
>JANYBQ010000134.1 GCA_025360705.1 Betaproteobacteria bacterium
CCACGGCCCAGCGCATGGTGCACGAACACAAGATATTGCAGCAGGAACTGGGCAGCGAAGTGCATCGCCAGAGCGGGTCGCTGCGTATCGGCGCCGTGCCCACCGCCGTGCCGATAGCGGCGCGTTTTGGGGGCATGTTGCAGGCGCGGCATCCGGGCATCGTGCCGGCCGTGTTGTCCATGAGTTCGCTCGACCTGGAAACCGGCCTGGAGAATTTGTCCATCGATCTGGCGCTGGGTTATACCGACCGCATGGGCCTGCGCGACGTCAAGCTCGCGGCGTGGCCGCAGTACGTGGAGCACTATTTTCTGTTGCGCCGTGCGGCTGCGCCGCATGCCACCGAATTGCAGATCGGCCCGCACATACGCTGGAAGGACGCTGCCGCATTGCCACTGTGCCTGCTGACTCCCGATATGCACAACCGCACCATCGTCGATGCTGCCTTTGTCACCGCCGGCATGCCGGTCAAGCCGGCCATAGAGACCAACTCGATTTTGACCATGGCGCTCAGCGTGGTGGCCGGGGGCGTATGCAGCATCATGCCGTGCGCGCTGGTGGGCGCGGTGCGCGGTTACCGCGAACTGGAAGCTTTGCCTTTGATCGAACCCGAGATCCATACCTCCATTGGCTTTATGTCGCATGGCAGCGCCCGTGCTTCACGTGCGCTTGAGGCTGCGTTGGCGCTGGCGCGCGATCCCACCTGGCTGCGCCATGCCGCGGCCCACAGCGGCCTGATGGTGGTTTGACCATTGCTGGAGCGCATGTCATTCAGTTATTGAATGACTGCATGTCTCGAATCAATTTGATTGGCTCCGTGTACGACGTGACACTCAGGTCACCCGCCGAGGCCGGGTTCCGAGCGGGCAATCAATAACAAATTGGAGACATGCATGACTGGAATACTGGACAAGGAAAGAATCATTGCCGGACCTGGTTTCAACCGCTGGCTGGTTCCGCCGGCGGCGTTGGCGATCCATCTTTGCATCGGCATGGCTTACGGCTTCTCGGTGTTCTGGTTGCCGCTGTCCAAGGCGCTGGGTGTCAAGG
Source organism: Betaproteobacteria bacterium (assembly GCA_025360705.1). Classification (GTDB taxonomy): domain Bacteria; phylum Pseudomonadota; class Gammaproteobacteria; order Burkholderiales; family Burkholderiaceae_C; genus CAISIP01. Next base: position 1,048 of record JANYBQ010000134.1, read on the forward strand.
AAGCGATCAAGTGCGGAACCGACGTAGGTTTTTTCGCCGAGCTCTTCACGACTACGTGTGACTGGAAGATTTCCACTTTGGGCTGGATGTATACGCTGTTTTTCGTGCTGCTCGGCACCAGCGCTGCCACCTGGGGCGGCTGGCTGGAGCGGGCCGGCCCGCGCAAGGCCGGTGTGGTCGCGGCATTCTGCTGGTGCGGGGGCATGTTGTTCTCGGCGCTGGGCATTTACCTGCACCAGTTCTGGATGATGATTCTGGGCTCCGGCATCATTGGCGGTATCGGACTGGGGCTGGGTTATATCTCGCCGGTGTCCACGCTCATCAAGTGGTTCCCGGACCGCCGCGGCATGGCGACCGGCATGGCCATCATGGGTTTTGGAGGCGGCGCGATGATAGGTTCGCCTCTGGCCGCCGACCTGATGAAGTACTTCGCCACTTCGAGCAACGTGGGCGTGACGCAGACCTTCATCGTCATGGGCCTGGTCTATTTCGTGTTCATGATGTGCGGCGCTTTCGGCTATCGCATTCCCGAGACCGGCTGGAAGCCCGCCGGCTGGACCCCGCCGGCACGGGTCAGCAACACCATGATCACGCAGCGCCATGTACATGTCAGCAAAGTCTGGGGCATTCCACAGTTCTGGCTGATCTGGATGGTGTTGTGCATGAATGTTAGCGCGGGCATAGGCGTGATCGGGATGGCCTCGCCGATGTTGCAGGAAGTCTTTGGCGGCTCGCTGATCGGTGTCGGCAAGAAATTCGGCGAGCTCGACAAGACACAACTGACTGCCATTGCGACGGTGGCCGCCGGCTTTACGGCGCTGCTGAGCCTGTTCAACATCGGTGGCCGTTTCTTCTGGGCCAGCCTGTCGGACAAACTCGGGCGCAAGATGACCTATGTCGTTTTCTTCGTGCTGGGCGGCGCGCTGTATTTCGGCATGCCAGGTAGCGCGGCGACCGGCAGCGTAGTGCTGTTCGTAGGGGCGGTGTGCATCATCCTGAGCATGTATGGCGGCGGCTTTGCCACCGCACCAGCTTACCTGGCCGACATATTTGGCACCCAGATGGTGGGCGCCATCCATGGCCGGCTGCTGACCGCCTGGGCAACCGCCGGCATCTTGGGTCCGGTAGTCGTCAACTACATGCGGGAATACCAGCTTGGCTTGGGTATTCCGCGCGAACAGGTGTACAACCAGACCATGTACATCCTGTCCGGTATGCTGGTGGTGGGACTGATCTGCAACCTCATGGTGCGTCCGCTGGCCGATAAGTGGTTCATGACTGACGCCGAATTGGCGGACGAAAAGCGCTTGGCGCATGAGAAGGTCGCTGCTGCCGAAGTGCAGCGCGGCGGCGGAGTGCTCGGCAGCAGCGCCGTGGCGGTCAATCCCGCTTTCGTCATGATGGCCTGGCTCGCAGTCGGCATTCCCCTCGCGTGGGGTGTTTACCGCACCATGCAAAGCGTCGGTAAATTTTTCCAATAAGCGCAAGCTGGAAAACCCAATCCTGACCCTAAACCGAAAGCCGGAACACCACGATGTTGTCTGAAAGCGTACAAGCCACCGTAAGCCAGGTGCTGTCGTCCCGCAAGCAGTTGCCGGGCGCCCTGTTGCCCATACTGCACGGCATCCAGGACGCGGTGGGACATATCCCGCGCGAGGCGGTGGACCAGATCGCGCGCGAACTCAATCTGTCACGTGCCGAAGTACATGGCGTGGTCACCTATTACCACCACTTTCGCGCTGAGCCCGCCGCGCGCCACGTAGTGCAGATTTGCCGCGCGGAGTCCTGCCAATCGATGGGCGCGGAAGCCTTATGGGCGCATGCATGCCTGCGCTTGGGCAGCGATGGACACGGCACGACAAAAGACGGTGTTTTCACGCTGGAGCCGGTGTATTGCCTGGGTCTGTGCGCGTCTTCTCCCGCCATGACCGTGGATGACAAAGTGCACGCACGTGTGGGCTCCGCCAAGTTCGACCGGCTGGTGGCGCAGGCGAGGGCCGAGGCATGAGCATGCGTATCTATGTACCGTGCGATTCGGCCGCACTTGCCGTGGGGGCCGACGACGTTGCAGCCGCCATCGCGGCTGAGGCTTTGAAGCTGGGGCACAGCATTGAATTGATACGTAATGGTTCGCGCGGTATGTTCTGGCTGGAGCCGCTGGTGGAAGTGGTCACCGATGCCGGCCGTATGGCATATGGACCGGTGGCGGTGGATGACGTAGCGGGCCTGTTTGCCGCGTCATTTCAGACCGGCGGCGCGCATGCGCTGAAGCTGGGTTTGACCGAAGACATCCCTTATCTGCTCCGGCAGGAACGCCTGACCTTTGCGCGCATGGGCGTGACCGATCCGCTGTCGCTGGCCGATTACCAGGCCCATGAGGGTTATGCGGGTTTACGCAGAGCATTGCAGTTACCCGCTGTCGAAGTAGTGCAACAGGTGCTCGAGGCAGGCCTGCGCGGACGCGGCGGTGCGGCTTTTCCCGCGGGCATTAAATGGAAAACCGTGGCGGCGCTCGAAGCGAGTCAAAAGTACGTCGTCTGCAATGCCGACGAGGGCGATTCCGGCACCTACTCGGACCGTATGACGATGGAAGGCGATCCCTTCATGCTGATCGAAGGCATGACGATCGCGGGCATTGCGACCGGTGCGACCGAAGGCTACGTCTACATCCGCTCCGAATACCCGCATGCAGTCGCCACCATGACCCAAGCCATTGTGTTGGCCAAGGCCGCGGGGTTTTTGGGTAACGATGTGCTGGGTTCGGGGCGCGCCTTTCGGTTGCACATTCGCAAGGCCGCCGGCTCGTATGTATGCGGCGAGGAAACCGCGATGCTGGAAAGCCTGGAGGGCAAGCGCGGCATTGTGCGCGCCAAGCCGCCGATACCGGCCATCAGCGGATTGTTCGGCAAACCCAGCGTCATCAACAACGTGATCACGTTTGCGTCGGTGCCGCTGATCCTTGCGCGCGGTGCGGACTTCTACCGCGACTACGGCGTCGGTCGCTCGCGCGGTACCTTGCCGATCCAGCTGGCCGGCAACATCAAATACGGTGGCCTGGTGGAGAAGGCTTTTGGCGTGACTCTGCGCGAATTGCTGTACGACTTTGGCGGCGGTTCGGCGTCCGGTCGTCCGATCAAGGCGGTGCAGGTGGGTGGCCCGCTGGGCACCTATGTGCCGCAATCGCAATGGGATATCCCGCTCGACTATGAGGCCTATGCGGCGGTCGGCGCAGTGGTGGGCCACGGTGGTATCGTGGTGCATGACGACACGGCGGACATGGCGCGGCTGGCGCGCTACGCGATGGAGTTTTGCGCGATCGAGTCGTGCGGAAAATGCACACCGTGCCGGATCGGTTCCATACGCGGAGTGGAAGTGATAGACCGCATCGTCGGCGGCGAGAATCGCCCGCAGCAGGTCCAGCTGCTGCGCGACCTGTGCGGCACCATGGTCAACGGCTCGCTCTGCGCCATGGGCGGCATGACGCCTTTTCCGGTGTTGTCGGCACTTGACCATTACCCGCAGGACTTCGGCATCACCGCGCCGGTGCGCCAGGCGGCCTGACTAATTGGAGAAAGCCATGCTTGAACATCTCAAACAAACCGATTACGGCACCCCGCGACGCGAGTCGGCGAAAGAAGTGACGCTGGAAATCGACGGCGAAAGTGTCACCGTCGCGGCCGGTACATCGCTGATGCGCGCGGCGGTGGACGCGGGCGTGAATATTCCCAAACTCTGCGCCACCGACAGCCTGGAGCCGTTCGGCTCCTGCCGCCTGTGCCTGGTGGAAATCGAAGGCCGCAAGGGTTTTCCGGCGTCGTGCACCACACCGGCCGAAGCCGGCATGAAGGTGCGCACCCAGACGCCGCGGCTGCAGGAGTTACGCAAGGGCGTGATGGAGCTGTATATCTCCGACCACCCGCTGGACTGCCTGACCTGTGCGGCCAATGGCGATTGCGAACTGCAGGACATGGCCGGCGTTACGGGCCTGCGCAATGTGCGTTACGGTTTTGACGGCGCCAACCATCTCGACGAAAAAAAGGACGAGTCGAATCCGTATTTCACCTACGACCCGGCCAAATGCATCGTGTGCAGCCGCTGTGTGCGCGCCTGTGAAGAAACCCAGGGAACGTTTGCCTTGACCATCAGCGGGCGCGGTTTCGATTCGCGCGTGTCGGCGGGCCAGGACCAGCCCTTCATGGATTCGGAATGCGTGAGTTGCGGCGCATGTGTCGACGCCTGCCCGACCGCCACGCTACAGGAAAAGACCGTCATCATGCTCGGCCAGGCCGAACACAGCGCCATCACCACTTGCGCCTATTGCGGCGTAGGTTGCGCCTTCAAAGCCGAGATGAAGGGCAATCAGGTCGTGCGCATGGTGCCGTGGAAAGACGGCAAGGCCAACGAAGGCCATTCGTGCGTCAAGGGCCGTTTTGCCTGGGGCTACGCAACGCACAAAGAGCGCATTACCAAACCCATGATCCGCAAGCACATCAGCGATCCGTGGCGGGAGGTGAGCTGGGACGAGGCCATCGACTACGCGGCGGGCGAATTCCGGCGCATCCAGGCCCGACACGGCAAGGACTCGATCGGCGGCATCACCTCGTCGCGCTGTACCAATGAAGAAACCTATCTGGTGCAAAAACTGGTGCGCGCCGCGTTCGGCAATAACAACGTCGATACCTGTGCACGGGTGTGCCACTCTCCAACCGGTTATGGGTTGGGCCAAACCTACGGCACCTCAGCGGGCACCCAGACCTTCAAGTCGGTGGAAAAAGCCGATGTGATCATGGTTATCGGCGCCAATCCGACCGATGCCCACCCGGTGTTCGCGTCGCGCATGAAGAAGCGGCTGCGCGAAGGCGCACGCCTGATCGTGGTCGATCCGCGGCGTATCGACATCGTCAAGTCACCGCACGTACAGGCCGATTACCACCTGCAACTCCGGCCCGGTACCAACGTGGCGCTGATCTCCTCGCTGGCCCATGTGGTGGTGACCGAAGGCCTGCTGGCCGAGGCATACATCGCCGAGCGCTGCGAGGAAAAGTCGTTCCGCGAATGGCGCGAGTTCGTGGCCCGGCCCGACAACTCACCCGAGGCCATGGAGCTGGTTACCGGTGTGCCGGCTGCCGACGTGCGCGGCGCGGCGCGCCTGTATGCGACCGGCGCTGCTGACGGAACGGCCGCCGGCCCGCGGTCGAATTCCGCGATTTATTACGGCCTGGGCGTGACCGAACACGCGCAGGGTTCGACCATGGTGATGGGTATTGCCAACCTGGCCATGGCCACCGGCAATGTAGGCCGCGAAGGCGTCGGTGTGAACCCGTTGCGCGGCCAGAACAATGTGCAGGGCGCCTGCGACATGGGCTCGTTCCCGCACGAGTTGCCCGGCTACCGGCATATCTCGGACAGCACGGTGCGCTCCGAATTCGAGAGCGCGTGGGGCGTGACGCTGAACGCCGAGCCCGGCCTGCGTATTCCCAACATGTTCGATGCCGCGGTCTCGGGCAGCTTCCTGGGTTTGTATTGCCAAGGCGAAGATATTGTGCAGTCCGACCCGGACACGCAACACGTGGCCAAATCGCTGATGGCGATGGAGTGCATCGTGGTGCAGGACATCTTCCTCAATGAAACCGCCAAGTACGCACACGTGTTTTTGCCCGGTTCCTCGTTCCTTGAAAAAGACGGCACCTTCACCAATGCCGAGCGCCGCATTTCGCGCGTGCGCAAAGTGATGCCTCCGATGGCCGGGCTGGCGGACTGGGAAGTGACGGTCAAGTTGTCCGACGCGCTGGGTTACCCGATGCACTATGCGCATCCACGCGAGATCATGGCCGAGATCGCCTCGCTGACACCCACTTTCCGGGGCGTCACCTACGAGAAGATCGACAAGTTCGGCAGCGTGCAGTGGCCCTGCAACGAGGACACGGCGGAAGCGGGCACCGAGACCATGCACATCGAGAAATTCGTGCGCGGCAAGGGCCGCTTCATCATCACGCAATATGTCGCTTCGGAAGAAAAAGTCACGCGCAAGTTCCCGCTGATCCTGACGACCGGGCGCACGCTGTCGCAGTACAACGTGGGCGCGCAGACGCGGCGTACCGAAAACGTGCAGTGGCATAGCGAGGATCGGCTTGAGATGCATCCGCACGATGCGCAGGAGCGCGGCATCAAGGAGGGCGACTGGGTCGGCATCCACAGCCGGGCCGGCGACACGGTGTTGCGCGCGCAGGTGACGGAACGCATGCAGCCGGGCGTGGTCTACACCACTTTCCATTTCCCGGAATCCGGCGCCAACGTGATTACCACCGACAGCTCTGACTGGGCCACCAACTGCCCCGAATACAAGGTTACCGCGGTGCAGGTGATGCCGGTGGCACAGCCGTCCGAGTGGCAGAAGTCTTACAACCGCTTCAACGATGAACAGCTGCAGTTGCTGAAGTCGGCCGGGGTGCCAAGGCCGATGCTGGAAATATCGGCGGCGAAGTAGGCGCCGTCATGCAAATGCGCGAGCCCCCCGTCCCGCCGGTTCCGGGCAGCCGTGCCACGATCGTGAGCGGCGTGCGCGCGGGCGAGGTATTCGAGCGCACGGACTGGGTGGCCGAGGAGTTGCCAGTGGCGCTGGAATACAACGGTATCTCGCATGCCGTAATGCTGGCAACACCGTCCGACCTGGAGGATTTCGCGGTCGGCTTTTCGCGCACCGAAGGCATCGTGGACGACGTAGCGCAGATATTCGATTGCGAACAGGTGGAAAGCGGACAGGGTTATACCTTGTCGCTACAAATCGCATCGTCCTGCCTGGGCCGTTTGAAAGAGCGGCGCCGCAGTCTGGCCGGACGTACCGGTTGCGGACTGTGCGGCACGGAAAGCCTCGAGCATGCATTGCGCATGCCGATGCCCTTGCCGTCCGGCGCCCGGTTCGAAGCCACAGCTATCGCCCGTGCATTGGGCCAAATGCGCGATCGTCAATTGCTGCTGGGAGTGACTGGCGCGACCCATGCGGCCGCCTGGTGCACCGCGGCGGGCGAGATTGCGCTGGTGCGCGAAGACGTGGGGCGCCACAACGCGCTCGACAAGCTGGTGGGCGCCTTGTTGCGCGCGCACCGGCCGGCTGGCGACGGCTTTATTCTGATCAGCAGCCGGGCCAGTTACGAGATGGTGCAAAAAGCAGCCGCGGCTGGCGTGACCGTGCTGGCGGCGGTGTCGGGCGTCACGGCGCTGGCAATCCATGTGGCCGACAACGCGGGCCTGGCGTTGTTGGGTTTTGCGCGCGGCGACGACGTTTGTATCTACAGCCACGCGACAAGAATCGGCTTGAAACGACCCTTATGAACGGCGATCATTTGATCCGTATGGCCAACCAGATTGGCATCTTTTTCGAGTCCATGCCAGACCGCGCCGAAGCGCGGCAAGGCTTGGCCCAGCACCTCAAGAAATTCTGGGATCCACGTATGCGCCGTGCCTTTCTGCAGCTCGTGGACGATGACGCCAGCCAGCCACGGATCAGCGAGATGGTACGCGCGGCGGTACGCGAACATCGCGCCTTGCTGGCGTAGCCGCAACACGTGCCGGGGGCCATGCCAATGCAATTTTTCGGTCTGGGTTTGCGCAGCTTGTGGCGTGACCTGCGTTCGGGTGAACTGCGCCTGCTGATCGTCGCGGTAACGCTGGCGGTCGCGGCGCTTACGGCTGTCGGTTTTTTTGCCGACCGGCTCAAGGGCGGCCTGCAACGCGACGCACGCCAGTTGCTGGGTGGCGACGCGGTGGTGTCCAGCGACAAACCCACGCCGCGGGCTTTTATCGACAAGGCGCTCGCGCTGGGCTTGAAGACCGCTACTACGTCCGGCTTTCCGACCATGGGTCGCGCAACCGACGCCAAAGGCGGGGCCAGCAAGCTGGTTGCGCTCAAGGCGGTGCAGGCCGGTTATCCGTTGCGCGGCAGCCTGAGCGTGGCAGCCGCCCCCGACGCGCCGGGCCGCAGCACACGCGACATCCCGGCCAAGGGTGAAGCGTGGGTCGATGCGCCGCTGCTGGACTCCCTGGGTCTGGCGATGGGCGACGAGTTGTTGCTGGGGGACTCGCGTTTCAAGGTCGGACGCATCATCGTGAACGAACCCGACCGGGGCGGCGGCTTCATGAATTTCGCGCCGCGGGTCATGCTGAACCAGGCCGATCTGGATGCGACGCATCTGGTGCAGCCGGCCAGCCGCGTGAACTACCGCTTCGCGATTGCGGGTGAGGAACCGTCTGTAAAACTGTTCGCGCAATGGGCCACGCAACAGGTCGAAAAACCCGAGGTGCGGGGGGTCCGCGTGGAGTCGCTCGAAAGCGGGCGTCCGGAAATGCGCCAGACCATGGACCGGGCCGAGAAATTCCTTAACCTGGTGGCGCTGCTCGCGGCGATGCTGAGCGCCGTGGCAGTGGCCCTGGCGGCACGCGGCTTTGCAGCCAACCATCTGGACGACTGCGCGATGTACCGGGTGTTGGGTCTGAGCCAGCGCACTATCGCGTGGAGCTACACCCTGGAGTTCGCGCTGATCGGTATTGCGGCCAGCGCCTTGGGCGTGGCCATCGGTTTTGGCGTGCATTACGCGTTCGTGCTTTTGCTGGCCGGTCTGGTGGAGGCCGCCTTGCCCGCCGCCAGCCTTTGGCCGGTCGCCTTTGGTCTTGGCATGGGCCTGACGCTGCTATTCGCATTTGGCTTGCCACCGGTGCTGCAACTGGCGCAGGTGCCGCCGCTGCGGGTGATCCGGCGCGATGTCGGCAACCTCAAACCGGCGTCGCTGGCGGTGCTGGCTATTGGGGTGGCAGGCTTCGCCGCCTTGTTGCTCGCAGCGAGCAGCGATGTGACCCTGGGTCTCATAGCGGTCGGTGGCTTCGCCGCGGCCGTGCTGGTGTTCGCGGCCCTGAGCTGGCTGGCCGTCAAGCTGCTGCGGCGTAGCGTCAACGAGTCCACCGCGCCGCGTTGGCTGGTGTTGGCGACGCGACAGATATCGGCGCGTCCGGCTTATGCGGTGGTGCAGGTGAGCGCGCTGGCAGTCGGCCTGTTGGCACTGGTGCTGCTGGTGTTGCTGCGCACCGACCTGATCGGCAGCTGGCGCAAAGCTACGCCGCCGGATGCGCCAAACCGTTTTGTGATCAACGTCATGCCGGAGCAGGGCGACGCGTTCCAGAAGGCGCTGCGCGACGCGGGTGTCGCCAACTACGACTGGTTTCCGATGATTCGCGGCCGTCTGGTGGCGGTCAACGGCAAGAGCATGACGCCGGACGACTACGCCGACGAGCGCGCCAAACACATGATCGACCGCGAGTTCAATCTGTCCAACAGCGCCACGCAGCCGCAACATAACCAGGTGATCGCCGGCCGCTGGACCAACGAGGAAGCGGGCGCCATCAGCGTGGAGGAAAGTATCGCCACCACGCTGAATCTGAAGCTTGGCGATTCTTTGCGCTTCGACATCGGCGGCATGCCGGTGGACGCCAGGATTACGTCGCTGCGCAAAGTGGACTGGGGCTCGATGCGAGCCAATTTCTACGCCATGTATCCGGTCAGCAAGATGCCCGACGTGCCGGTGACTTATATGACCGCGTTCAAAGCGCCGGTGACGAAAGGTTTCGACAATACGCTGGTGCGATCGTTTCCAAACATCACGAATGTGGACGTGAGCGCCACCCTGTCGCAAATCCAGCACGTGCTGGATCAGGTCATCGGCGCGGTGGAGTTTCTGTTTGGCTTCACCTTATTGGCGGGTCTGGTGGTGTTGTTTGCCGCCATTACCGCCACACGCGAGGAACGCGCACGCGAGTTCGCCATCATGCGAGCGGTAGGTGCCCAGGGCAAGTTGCTGCGTCAGGTACAGCGTGCCGAACTGGCCGGTGTGGGCTTGCTGGCGGGTTTGCTGGCAAGCCTGGTGGCGATGGTGGTCGGATGGGCGCTGGCGAAATTCGTCTTCGGTTTTGAGTGGACCGCCTCGCCGCTGGTGCCGCTGCTGGGTGCGCTGACCGGCGCCGCGCTGGCCATGGCGGCCGGCTGGTGGGGCCTGCGCGACGTGTTGCGCCGGCCGGTGGTGGAAACGCTGCGCCGCGCATCGCAAAGCTGAGCTTGCCCATGCAGATCCAGGAGAAACCGGCCCATGGCAGCGTCTACGCGTGGCTAGGCGGCGAGCCGGCCGTCCGCTCACTGGTGGAGCGCTTTTACGACTTGATGGACCTGGAGCCAGGGTACGCCGCGCTCCGCGCGGTGCATGGCAACGATCTGGCGAATGCGCGCCAGCGCCTGTTCTGGTTCCTGTGCGGCTGGATGGGCGGGCCGCAGCATTACACCGAACGTTTCGGCCACCCGATGCTGCGTGCACGCCACTTGCCATTTGCGGTTGGCATCACCGAGCGCGACCAGTGGCTGGCCTGCATGGGTCAGGCGATGACCGAGCTGGCGGTGGACCCGGTCCTGGCTCAGCGGCTG
>JANYBQ010000201.1 GCA_025360705.1 Betaproteobacteria bacterium
CTCGGTTGTTCAAGGCGTTGTCAAGAACATTACCGAATACGGTGCATTCGTGGACCTCGGCGGCATCGACGGCCTGCTGCACATCACCGACATGGCATGGCGTCGTGTGCGCCATCCAAGCGAAGTGGTTACCGCCGGCCAGGAAATTACCGCCAAGATCCTCAAGTTCGACACCGAGAAAAACCGCGTATCGCTGGGTCTTAAACAAATGGGTGATGACCCATGGATGGGCGTCAACCGTCGCTACCCGCAGGGCACGCGCATGTTCGGCAAGATCACCAACATCGCCGACTACGGTGCATTCGTGGAACTCGAACCCGGAATCGAAGGCCTGGTCCATGTGTCCGAAATGGACTGGACCAACAAGAACGTCGCGCCCAGCAAGATCGTTACCCTGGGTGACGAAGTCGAAGTCATGGTCTTGTTCTCGTACGGAGACAAGTCCTTGGTCGGCCGCGTGTCCACCAGCGAGCCCGGCAGGAAAGCACGGATGCCGTTGACCAGCACTGTCAGGCCGCCCTTGACCTTGCCGCTCGTGGTGCCGGTCACGAACTCGCCCGATTCCAGCGATTTTTCGAGCGACATCCAGGATGCCAGACGCTTGGCGGTGTCGCGGCTGACGATGGTGTCGCCGTAGCCGTTTTCCATGGCCACGATGGCCACGGAGACAAATTCACCCACCTGGACTTCGAGCTCGCCCTTGTCGCTCTTGAATTCGGACAGCGGCACATAAGCCTCGGACTTGAGGCCGGCGTTGACAACGACGAAGCTGTGTTCGATGCGTACCACCTCGGCGGTAACGACTTCTCCGATTCGGGTCTCGGAGCGTTTCTGGGATTCTTCAAAAAGATCTGCGAAAGATTCGGACATTCTGTTTTGCGGATGAACCGCGGGGTTAAGTTGTTCCACCACACAACCGGTGCGCAAGCAGCGCGAGAGGAGTTGTGTGGACCAGTACTGAAACGCGGAAATTTCCGTGTCTATTTTCAACAGACTTATCAAAAAAACTAAACGTCCTGATAAGCCTGTTTGCTTTGCCACCAGTTCAACACCAAGGTGACCGATTCTTCTACGGTCAAGTCCGAGTTGTCCAGCAACTTGGCGTCCGCGGCTGGTTTCAAAGGTGCGGTGCTGCGGGAAGAGTCCCTTGCATCGCGCGCTTCAAGATCAACACGCAAGCTTTCGATTGTAGCCGGAATCCCCTTTGAAATCAGCTGTTTATAGCGCCGCTCAGCGCGCCGCCCGGCGCTTGCAGTCAGGAAAACTTTTAACGGCGCGTCGGGAAATATTACGGTGCCCATGTCGCGCCCATCCGCCACCAGTCCGGGCAGACGCTGCGCTGCATGTTGCAAGTCGATCAACGCCAAACGGACCTTGGGCAATGCCGACACCCTGGACGCATTCATGCCCATTTCCTCGGTGCGAACCAGTTCACTGACGTTTTCTTCACCCAGCAAAATCCGGCCAGGCAAAAAACGGATTGCGAGTTGCTTGACCAGAGCGGCAATGGCGTCTTCGCCAATAACGTCCAGAGGCATACCGGCGCGCGAGGCCGCCAATGCGGTGATTCGGTATAGGGCGCCCGAGTCCAGAAAATGGTAACCCAGTCGATGCGCCAATTCAGCCGCCAAGGTGCCCTTGCCGGAGGCCGTGGGGCCATCCACACAAATCACTGGAATACGCTCCAGCGGCGTTTGCACCACCGAAAACAGCGATTCGAAATAATCAGGATAGGTCTTGCCAACGCATTTGGGATCCATGATGCGTACTGGCAAGGCAGCGGGGTTAAATGCGGCCAGCGAAAAACACATGGCCATGCGGTGGTCGTCGTAAGTATTTACGCTGGCGGCACGCCAATCCGCTGCGGTGGCCGGCGGCGTAATCTGAATAAAGTCGGGACCTTCGACAACCGAAGCGCCAAACTTGCGCAGTTCGGTCGCCATTGCTGCAATGCGGTCGGTTTCCTTGACGCGCCAACTCGCGATGTTGCGCAAGGTGGTGCGGCCATTGGCATACAAAGCCATGATGGCCAGGGTCATGGCGGCGTCGGGAATGTGGTTGCAATCCAGATCGATTGCCTGCAGCGGTTGCAACCCGCGTGACGGTTGGCGTGTGACTTGCAGCCAGTTCGGACCGCTCTCGATGCTGGCGCCCATCGATCTGGCGGCATCGATGAAGCGGACGTCGCCCTGTATCGATGCGGCGCCGACTCCGTCGATGCGGATTGCCTGTCCGCTGGATGGCGCGATGGCGCCAAGTGCGATGAAATAACTGGCCGAAGATGCGTCCGCTTCCACATACATGATGCCCGGCGAGCGCAACTGGCATTGCCCCGGAATGACAAACCGCTGCCAGTCCTGGCGTTTTACCTGAACCCCGAAACGCGCCAGCAGATTGAGCGTAATTTCGATGTAGGGCCGCGAGATCAACTCGCCTTGCACCTCGATCGCGATGTCATGCTTTGCCACCAGCGGCAAGGCCATCAGCAGCGCGGTAAGAAACTGGCTCGACACGTCGCCACGGACTTGAATCGGGCGTTCCAATACCAAAGCGGGTTGTCCAATACGCAGCGGCGGAAATCCGTCCTGTTCAAGGTAATCGATACGGCAACCGAGCTGGCGTAATGCGTCTACAAGGTCGCCAATCGGACGCTCGTGCATGCGTGGTATGCCACGCAATTCGAAGTCTCCCCCAAGCACCGCGAGTGCTGCCGTAAGCGGCCGCATGGCGGTGCCCGCATTTCCCATGAACAATGCCGCTTGCCGATTCTTGAGCACGCCGCCCAGTCCTTCAATCGTTACGCTGGTTCCCTCAGACCGAACGCCGCATCCAAGCTGGCGCAAGGCGTTGAGCATGACAAGCGTATCGTCTGAGTCCAGCAGGTCATGCAATGTAGTGGTGCCTGCACACAATGCGGACAGCAACAACAGGCGGTTGGAAATGCTTTTCGAGCCCGGTAGCAACACCCGCCCGCCGGCGCTGCCCAAAGGTGGAATATCCAGAAACTCGGTCGCGAACATTGGCAACGCGTTATTACGTCTGCTGCTTGGACATGCTCCAGTTGGCCCGGATGGCGCTGGCGTGCTCGAACTGCTCCCGCAACGCGTCACCGTCGCCGCCGGAAATCATGGCTTCGAGCGCCTGCAGGCTGCGCTGGAAGATTTGGGACTGGGCCAGCAGCTCCTCACGGTTGGACACCATGATGTCGCGCCACATGACCGGGTCTGACGCCGCGATCCGGGTGAAGTCCCGAAATCCCGGACCGGCCAGCGACAGAAAATCCTTGCCCAACGCTTGTCCGGAAATCGCGTTGATGAGTGCGAACGCAATCAGGTGCGGCAGATGACTGACGGCGGCGAACGCGGCGTCGTGGGTTTCGGGCGTCATCTTGACCACCCGGCAGCCAAGTGCCGCCCAGACGTCGATCGCCTGTTGCAGCTGGACGCTGTTGGTTCGGTCGATGGGTGTCAACACCACTTGCCGGCCCGCATACAGGTCTACGTCGGCATTCTCGACGCCGGAGACTTCTTTTCCGGTGATTGGATGGGCCGGCACAAAACATCCAATTTGCTCGCGCAAGGCGCGGCGGCCCGCGTCGATCACATCGCGCTTGGTCGAGCCTACGTCCATGATCAGCATCTGCGGCGTCACCAAGTGCTTGATCGACTTGAAGGTGGCCTCGGTAGCCGCAACCGGTACGGCGATCAACACAATGTCGGCGCCAGATACCGCCAGCAGCGCCGAGGGCGCTTCTATATCTATCACGCCCAATTGCCGCGCGCGCTCCGTTGTGGACGGCGACTTGCTGTAACCCACGACACGTTTTACCAACCCGGCACGTTTGAGTGCGAGCGCAAACGACCCGCCCATCAAACCGCATCCGATCAACCCCAATTGTTCAAACATTCTGGTTCCAGGTTTCTCGTTATTGGTCGCCGACCGGGTAAGTGCCGAGCACCTTGTAGAACTCGCACAAAGCCTGCAAATCGTTCAAGGCCGCGGCCACGTGGGGTTGTGACGGATGGCCCTGTATATCGATATAAAAGTAGTAGTCCCATTTTCCTGAACGCGCGGGCCGCGATTCGAACCGCGTCATGGAAACACCGTGCGTCTTGAGCGGGACCAACAACTCGTGCACTGCGCCGGGACGATTCGGTACCGAGACAATCAGGCTCACGCAGTCCCTGCCCGATGCCTGTGGCGCCTCCAGGGTTTGAGGCAGGCAGATCACGCTGAAGCGGGTGCGGTTGAAGGCGTCGTCCTGGATAGCGTGCGCAACCACATGCAGACCGAACTCAGCCGCGGCACGTTCACTGGCGATTCCGGCCCACGATGGGTTTTCGGCGGCAAGGCGCGCTCCTTCCGCGTTGCTTGAGGCCGCGCGCCGTTCCACGTTGGGCAAATGCGTGCCGAGCCAACCATGGCACTGGGCCAGAGCTTGCGGATGGGCCAGCACAACTCCAATGCCATCCAGCGAATCGGTCCGTCGCAGCAAGTGATGACGTATCAGCAGGCTGACTTCGCCCACGATATGCAAAGGCGAGTTGAGCAGCAAATCAAGCGAGCGGGTTACAACCCCCTCGGTGTTGTTTTCGACTGGCACCACTCCGAAATCGGCCCGGCCTGACGCCGCGGCGTGGAAAACCTCGTCGAAGCTGACGCATGGCACGTGTTCGATGCTCGATCCAAAAAACTGCAGCGCGGCCTGCTCGCTGAAGGTGCCGGCGGGGCCGAGGTAGGCAACCCGCTGAACGGCTTCCAGCGAACGGCAGGCCGACATGATTTCACGCCACACATTGGCGACCCCGGGACCCTTGAGCGGACCGGGATTACCGGCCTGCAGCCGATGGATAACTTCAGATTCCCGGTCGGGCCGGTACACCGGCGAACCTTCGGCGTGTTTTAGCTCGCCGACTTCGGCAGCCAGCGCCGCACGCTGGTTCAACAACGTCAACATCTGAATGTCGATAGCGTCAATTTGCGTTCGAAGTTCCGGCAGGGTTTTCGTCATGAAAGTCGTTGATTCTTGGAGCTAATCGGTTCTGGCGCCGGATTGCTCAAATTCTCGCATGTAGTCCACGAGCGCCTGGACTCCCGCAATCGGCATTGCGTTGTAAATGCTCGCGCGCATGCCACCCACCGATTTGTGCCCCTTGAGAGAAAGCAGACCGTGGCCCTTCGCGCCAGCCAGGAATGCGTCATTGCGCGATTCGTCTTTTAGAAAGAATGGCACATTCATACGGGACCGGCAATTGGCTGCGACACGGTTCTCATACAGGCTGGATCCGTCGATGGCGTCATACAGCAGTCTGGCCTTGGCGATGTTGCGTGTTTCGATGCCCGCAATACCGCCTTGGCGCTTAAGCCATTGAAACACCAGCCCGGCTATGTAGATGGCGTAAGTAGGCGGCGTGTTGTACATCGACTGGTTGTCGGCCACCAGTTTGTAGTCGAACGCGCTTGGACAAATCGGCAGCGCATGGCCGAGCAGGTCATCGCGTATTACAACCACGGTCAGCCCAGCCGGCCCGAGGTTTTTCTGCGCCCCGCCAAACGCCAGTCCAAGCCGCGACCAGTCCACCGGGCGTGAAGCGACGTGAGACGAAAAATCGATCACCAGGGGTGCATCGCAACCGAGCGCCTGGAGGTCCGGCAGTTCATGAACTTCGACACCGCTGATGGTTTCATTGGTACACAGATGGACATAACTCGTGTTGCGGTCAAGGCGCCAACTTGAAGCAGCCGGCAGCGTGGTGTGGCCATCCAACGCATTGCTGGCCGCCACGTTGGCAGTGCAGTATTTGCCGGCTTCCCGGTGCGACTTATGGCTCCAGCTCCCGGTCAGCACAAAGTCGACAACACCTTTGGCACTCGACGCGTTGCGTAGCGTTGACAAGTTCATCGGCACGATGGCATTTTCCGCCAGCCCACCGCCTTGCATGAACAGGATACGAAAATTGGACGGCACCGCCAGCAACTCACGCAGCGCCGCCTGTGTAGCTTCGTAGATGGAAATGAAGTCTTTGCCACGATGGCTCATCTCCATCACACCCACGCCCGACGAATGGCCTTCGGCGTCCGGCCAATCCAGCATCTCGGCAGCTGCCTGCGCCAGCACTTCGTCGGCAATCGCGGACGGGCCGGCAGAGAAGTTGTACGGCCGTTGCATCGGCGCTTCAGGTAGCGCTGTTGTTGTCATCGCCATCCTCTGGCGCCGCATCTCCCGTGCCATCGCCCTCGAGGGGATTGGCATCGTTTTCCACAATGCGTTGCAAACCGCTGAGCTTGGAGCCTTCGTCCAGCCCGATCAGGGTTACGCCCTGCGTCGCGCGGCCCAGTTCGCGGATTTCGCTGACCCTCGTCCGCACCAGTACGCCCTTGTCGGTGATCAGCATGATTTCGTCGTCCACATGCACCAGCGTGGCAGCCACGACTTTGCCATTGCGTTCGG
This sequence comes from Betaproteobacteria bacterium, assembly GCA_025360705.1. Classification (GTDB taxonomy): domain Bacteria; phylum Pseudomonadota; class Gammaproteobacteria; order Burkholderiales; family Burkholderiaceae_C; genus CAISIP01. The sequence continues at coordinate 6,452 of JANYBQ010000201.1, forward strand.
TTTGCTGAATTGCGATCATGCCCTTGGTCCCGCGGCCGTGGCGCGTGTATTCGCCGATACCGGTGCGTTTGCCGTAGCCGTTCGCGGTCGCGGTCAGTACGGACTGGTGTTCGTCTTCAGCCACCAGCATCGCAATCACGCTTTGGCTGTCTTCGAGCATCATGCCGCGCACGCCGCGTGCGTTACGACCCATCGGGCGCACGTCGTTTTCATCGAAACGCACGGCTTTGCCACCGTCCGAAAACAGCATCACGTCGTGGGTGCCATCTGTCAGCGCCGCGCCGATCAGGAAGTCGCCCGGATCCAGGTCCACGGCAATGATGCCGGCCTTGCGCGGGTTATTGAATTCATCCAGCGTGGTTTTTTTGACGGTACCCATGCTGGTTGCCATGAAGATGTACTGGTCGGGCGGAAAGCTGCGCTTCTCGCCCGTTAGCGGCAACACCACAGTTACTTTTTCACCCTCCTGCAGAGGGAACATATTGACGATGGGGCGCCCGCGCGATCCGCGCGAGCCCTGCGGAACCTCCCAGACCTTGAGCCAGTAGAGGCGGCCGCGGTTCGAAAAACACAGGATGTAGTCGTGGGTGTTGGCGACAAAAAGCTGATCGACCCAGTCGTCCTCTTTGGTGGCAGTGGCCTGTTTGCCCCGACCGCCACGTTTTTGCGCCCGGTACTCGGATAAGGGTTGGCTCTTGATGTAGCCGCTATGGCTAAGCGTCACCACCATATCGGTCGGCGTGATCAGGTCTTCGGTGCTGAGGTCGAAAGAACTATGTTCGATCAGGCTGCGCCGCGCGCCTAGCTTGGTCTGTCCAAACTCCTGTTTGATATGGCCGAGTTCATCGCTGATGATGGTCGATACGCGCTGGGGCTCGGACAGTATGTCGAGCAGGTCCTCGATCTCGGCCATTACTTCCTTGTACTCGGCGACGATCTTGTCCTGCTCCAGTCCGGTCAGGCGTTGCAGGCGCATTTGCAGGATTTCCTGGGCCTGCGTTTCGGAGAGGCGGTACAGCCCGTCGCGGCCCATGCCGTAGGACTTTTCCAGTCCGTCCGGACGATAGTCGTCTGCGTTGATCGCACCGCCGTCGGCACGCGTGCGCGTGAGCATCTCGCGCACCAGCGAACTGTCCCACTGCCGGTTCATGAGTTCGACCTTGGCCACGGGTGGCGTTGGCGCATTGCGAATGATCGCAATGAACTCGTCGATATTGGCCAGTGCCACTGCCAATCCTTCAAGCACATGGCCCCGTTCACGCGCCTTGCGCAGCGTAAAAACGGTGCGCCGCGTGACAACTTCACGCCGGTGCTCCAGGAACACCTCGATCAAATCCTTCAGGTTGCATAACTTGGGTTGCCCGTTGATCAGGGCGACCATGTTGATGCCGAAAGTGTCTTGTAACTGCGTCTGTTTATAGAGATTGTTAAGTACCACCTCAGGCACTTCGCCACGCTTGAGTTCGATCACCAGGCGCATGCCGGACTTGTCGCTTTCGTCTTGAATGTGGCTTATGCCCTCGATTTTTTTCTCGTGCACCAGTTCCGCCATCCGCTCCTGCAGCGTCTTCTTGTTGACCTGATAGGGCAGTTCGTCAACGATGATGGCCTGGCGCTGCCCCTTGTCGATGTCCTCAAAGTGGCATTTGGCCCGCATCACAACCCGGCCACGGCCGGTGCGATAACCGTCTTTTACGCCATTGATGCCGTAAATGATGCCGGCAGTGGGAAAGTCGGGCGCCGGGATAATTTCCATCAATTGATCGATGGAACTGTCGGGATGGCGCAGCAGGTGCAGGCAGGCATCCACTACTTCGTTCAGATTGTGCGGCGGTATGTTGGTAGCCATACCCACTGCGATACCGCCGGAACCGTTGACCAGCAAATTGGGCAACTTGCTCGGCAGCACCAGTGGCTCCTTCTCCGACCCATCGTAATTAGGCCCGAAATCAACCGTTTCCTTGTCGATGTCGGCCAGCATCTCGTGGGTAATCTTGGCCAACCGTATTTCCGTATAACGCATGGCGGCGGCGTTGTCGCCATCCACTGAACCGAAGTTGCCTTGTCCATCAACCAGCATGTGGCGCATCGAGAAATCCTGCGCCATACGCACAATCGTGTCGTACACCGATTGATCGCCGTGTGGATGGTATTTACCGATAACGTCGCCCACAATACGTGCCGACTTCTTGTAAGCGCGATTCCAGTCGTTGTTAAGTTCATGCATCGCAAATAACACTCGCCGATGCACCGGTTTGAGGCCGTCGCGCGCGTCGGGCAAGGCGCGACCGACAATCACGCTCATCGCGTAATCCAGGTAACTTCGCCGCATCTCCTCTTCAAGACTGATGGGCAGTGTTTCTTTGGCGAACTGGGTCATAACAGGCGGCTTTGCGACGGAAAGGGCCAATTTTACGGGCAAGGCATTGTCGCTAGCTGACAACAGATGCTTGGGATCGGGCTCCAGTCCTACAGTTTCATGTCTTGTTTCGCCTTGTTGCCCATGTTGTGTATGGCACAATACAGAGCATGCTTTTGGTGGTCACCGGAGGCTTCCAACACATCGCAGCGTTGCTGCAATTTTTGTCTCAACGAGGAGAAATATGAAGAATTTGAACAAGGTGGCAATGTTATTAGCTACGGCAGCACTTGCTACGGCCGCCGGGGCCCAGACCATCGACAACTGGCGTAACGGGAGCTCTGAACTGGTGTGGAAAAACGGCACCAACGAACTGTGCTGGCGCGACAATTTCTGGACTCCGGCTACCGCCGCCGTTGGCTGCGACGGTGCAATTGTTGCACCTGCCCCGGTCGCCGCCGCCGCTCCAGCGCCCGCCCCAGCTCCAGCAGCCGCGCCGGCTCCTGCGGCGACGCCCGCTCCGGCACCCGCTCCCGCTCCTGCTCCGCAGCCTCCCGTAGCTACCAAGGTAACCTACGCGGCGGATGCCTTCTTCGATTTCGACAAATCGGTTCTTAAAGCAGAAGGCAAGGCAAAACTGGATGACTTGGTAAGTAAAGTCAAAGACATCAACCTGGAGGTCGTGATTGCTGTTGGTCACACCGACTCGGTGGGTAGCGACGCTTACAACCAGAAGTTGTCAGTTCGTCGCTCAGAAGCTGTCAAGGCTTATCTGGTGTCCAAGGGCATCGAAAAGAACCGGGTCTATACCGAAGGCAAGGGCGAGAAGCAACCAGTGGCCGACAATAAGACCAGCGAAGGTCGTGCCAAGAATCGTCGCGTAGAAATTGAAGTGGTCGGGACACGCGCCGCCAAGTAATCGGTTATCACTTAAGTGCTCCGCTGGAGTACTTTGGCAGACCCCGCTTCGGCGGGGTTTGTCGTTTCCGGTGCTTGTAAATTGCATTAATAATCGCGCAATGAGTTCAAACCCCAATGTCGATCAGGCCGAATTGGCCAAATTCTCGGACTTGGCCCATCGGTGGTGGGACAAGGAGAGCGATTTTCGTTCTTTGCACCAGATCAACCCATTGCGTCTGGACTGGCTTTCGCAACTCTGTCCTTTGAAAGGCCAGCAGGTGCTCGACGTAGGATGCGGTGGCGGGATTCTGGCGGACGCGATGGCCCGCAAAGGCGCAACGATTCTGGGTATCGATTTGGCCACCAAAGCTCTGCGTGTCGCGGAGCTGCATGCGCTGGAAGCGCAGACGTCTAACGTCTTGTATCGCGAGATCAGCGCTGAAGATCTGGCAGCTAAATGCCCGGCCTCTTTCGATGCTGTAACTTGCATGGAGATGCTGGAGCATGTGCCGGACGCCGCGTCCATCGTGCGTGCCTGTGCGACCTTGGTCAAGCCGGGTGGTTGGGTATTCTTTTCGACGCTCAATCGCAATCCGAAGTCATTTCTGTTCGCTATCGTAGGCGCCGAGTATTTGCTTAAGCTACTACCGCGAGGGACGCATGCCTATTCCAAGCTGATCCGACCCAGTGAACTGGCGCGCCATTGTCGATCGGCCGGCCTTGAGCTGATGCATACGCGCGGCATGGAATACAACCCCTTGACCCGGCGCTACTGGCTCAGTGCGGATACCAGCGTCAACTATCTGTTCGCGACCCAAAGGCCCGCTGCATAAGGTCGACTGATCGAGTTCATGCACAAAGGCCAGGATGGCTGCACGGGATAAGTCGCGGGTAGAATATTCAGCTTGGGGCTGCATTGGTTTCGACGTGGGTACGGAATCGCTGTGGTGCATGTCGAGCTGAATGCGCTCGTAAAACAGATTCAAACAAACTAACTGCAAACGACGAACGTTTCGCACTCGCTGCTTAATAACCAGTGAGCCTTACAACAGCAGGCCGGTGGGCTGGGCAAGGGTGTCGTGACCGCAAGGTCATGGCGTCCAGGCTGTAAGGTTATACACATCGGCTGGCTCTGGACCGGGTACCTTGGTTTGGGGCGAGAAAATAGGGTGCTGGCGTCCTGTGTAGCGTGTGGCTGCGCGACACAGGTGGCGAGACTCAAATCAGACCACTAAACATGTAGATCTGCTCGAAGATGGCTTGCGGACGGGGGTTCAAATCCCCCCAGCTCCACCACAAAAAGACACCAACGCCAATGAAAACTCATTGGCGTTGGACCGTTAAATGCGCCTTGAATTGGCGTTAATTGGCGTTCGGTTCACACGGATTTCACACCGAAATTCACACGTGAAATCAGTCACTGGCCACCACCTTGAGCGCCACTGCGGGCTTGCGGTAGTCGGCCGGGATGAACTTGCCGTAGATCCGAAACACCATCTGGACGTCGACGTGACCAAGCTGTTGCGCCACGTACCAGGGGTTGGTTCCGCCCGTCAGCAGGCCGCTGGCGTAGCTGTGGCGCACCTGGTAGGGGTTGCGATACCGCACGCCGGCGCGCTGGCACAGCGGCTGCCATAGCGTCTTCCTGATCTGCGCGTCGGTATCCCACGCCTTGCTGGTGCGTGGGTTGAGCCAGACGTGCTCGTTGGCCAAGAAGCTGCACGCCTTCTGTTCGGTCAGCGCGGCGATCGCCAGGCCGTCCAGATCGAGCATGCGCACACCTGCCTCGGTCTTCGGGCCCTTCTCGACGCCGGCCACCTGGTTGCGATCGATCAGTGCTTGGCAGGCGATCCAGTCCACTTTCGACCAACGCAGCGCCATCAGCTCTCCGGGACGCAGCCCCGTGGAAAACCAAAACTGCACCATGGCGCGCTCATCGGCCCTGGCGGACCTGATCAGCGCTGCGCGCTCCTCGGCCGTAAACGGGTCAACCTCATACTCACTGCTGCGGGAGGTCTGCTTGAGCAGCTTGGTCAGCGCGATCCGATCAAACGGGTTGAAGGTGATCAGGTCGTCGTTGAGTGCGTCCTCGAAGACGCTGCGCAGTGGCGTGAGCAGGTTCCGGGTGAACTTGGCCGTGGTTCCGATCTCGCCGATCCATTTGCGCAGCGCGCTGGGGGTGGCGGCGCTCAGAGGCTGATCCGTCCACACTTTCATTCGCTCGCTGTTGATGGCCTTGCGGTAGCCGTCTAGCGTGCTGGGTGACAGTTGCTTGTTGGCGACCTGGCGCTCGTACGCCTCAAGCTGCTTTTGCAGCAGCGTGCCGATCAGGATCCGTCGGCCGCCGGCGTCGAACTGGCTGGCCCGCGGGCTGCCAGGGAAGTAGTCGGCATAGTGGAAGACGCCGTCAGCGATCTTGCGAATCACCTCGGCGCGGATACCAGCCGCATAGGTGATGGCTGACTGGGTGATGGGCTGGAGGGGCAATAGCTCGCGGCACTGCACCTTGCGGTAGCTGAACGCGATCTGGATGCGCTGTTCGTGCTCGAAGGCTCGAAGGCTTATGCCGCGAGGGATTCGGAGTTCTGCTGCTGGCTTTCGACCCATTTGTTGTACTCCTGCGGGCACACGTACAGATTGCCATCGGGGCCCACCCGGCAATGTACGCCATCTTGCCACTGGCGCTTGCGGCGCCTGGCGTGGACAGCATTGGGCGTGTCGCCTGTGGCGTCGCAGTGTTTGGCTAGCTTGACCCAGCGATAGGTGGGTGTGTCATCCATTGGCAGCCACCTCGAAACGGTCGCTTCCCCGGCGGCGTCTTGGCCGACGGCCAGACTCGTTGTACCGATCGTCGACATTGCGCGTTCGGCGTATTGATTTCCTCGCTTCATCTTGAACTCCCCATTCGGCCGATGAGCCGCCCCGGCTCTCAGGCACCGGGCCGCAAATGGCACCGCTGTTGTTCGACTGCTCCACACCGTTTCTATCTCGCGTCGCCGCCGTCTACATGGCGTCCCGCGACCCCGCGAGCGCTCTGACCAGCCGTGATGGCGTCTTTCGCCATGCGTCGGCGGTATCGGTATCGATCGGTCGCGCCCTTGAGTTGGGTTACGGAATCCGGGTCAATAGTGTCGGCTTGCGCTGCCATTCCTACGCCAAGTTGTTGATAAGCAAGAGCTTTTGTGATCTTTAACCATTTTTCTGCGTTCATTTTTTACCCCGTCGCAACAGACGGGGAACGAAATGGCGCTCAGTCCTGGGGATGGTCTCGAAAAGTGGGAAATCGCAGTCACGAAGAAACTGGTGGGTGAGTTCCGAAGACGATCACGCCTGCTCGGACGAGACGAGTTCGACGATCTTGTCCAGGATTGCCTGCTGCACTGGATCGGGGTGCGCCGAAGACTGGCACCCGATCCGGACAACCTTCCGGTGGGATACATGGCGCAGGTGTTGCGCAACAAGCTCACCGATTTGATGCGCGAGCGGGGTGCTGAAAAACGTGCCGGTGACATAGGCGCGATCTCGCTCGACGCCACGATCGACGGTTCTGAGGACGGGATGACGCTGGCCGAATCGTTGGACACATCGGAGTCCGCGCAGTCGGGCGAGGACGATGAAACCCACCGCCACCACGTGCGCATGGAACTGATAGCAAATTGCGCTTAGTTCTGAATGGTCCTGAGGAGCCCGTTCTCAAAGTACAGATAGTTCCCGTGATACACCCACTGCGCCGTAGAGCCATAGGCGTTGGTGGTGGTGTTCACTTTTTCCGGTCGACCCCAGCTGCTGTCCAGGACCTCCTGTTCGGTCATGCCGATGTTGACCCCTCGCTGTTTTCGGGCCTTTTTCACGTCGCGCTGCACCTGGTCTGAGTTGTAACTCGCTTGCTTGTTCGAGGCCACCAGCGCGGCCGTCATCAATGCCTTAGCCCTTGGGTCCGTCATATGCAGCCGACAGTCGTACAGCAAGGCAAAAGCCGCCGAAGGGTCATTCTTTTTGATGGCGGCGTTGGCTTGCGCCATTACCGTCTCGATCCCCATGGTGCATTTCACAGCCATTGGGTCCGGCTGTCTAACTACCGCCGGCTGAGCGGCCACATTGCTTACGAGAGCCACCTGTGCCGCCGGACCGGCGGGCTTGTAGGGGGGTAAAGCCACAACAGGAGAATTACGAGCGCCACACCCATGAGATATCGGTATTTTGCAACTAGCCTGCCGGTGCGATAAGCGCTGCTTTCTGCCATGTTGACTTCCTTTCAAATTGTCAGGTATGCACAACCCTGCTGAACAAAAAAACCGTTGCCGTACGCTTAGTCTTCGTTCCCGTTGCCCTCTCGCTTTTGAGGTTGAGCGATCGTAACAACGATTTTGACGGCTTGGTCGAGTTGCCAGTCCTCCATGCTTTCCATCACCTTAATGGCGTGAGCGATTCGCTCTTCACGATGGGTGTTTGCCCCTCCGTGTTCGTTGTCCATCCATCCCTTGCCTAAGTCGAGGGCATCTTTTTCTTGCTGGTAGACAAAGGGCGTGACGTGATCGGTGATGAAGGCGGCCAGCCCCGTGGCATCGGCGGGGTATTCCTCGTCGTCCACGTAGTTTTGCCACCACTCGCGGGTGTCGGGAAGCAGGGCACGCAGGGCCTTGTCATAGGCACGGTCGCCACCTTTGCGCAGGATCGCGCTGGCCTTGTTCGTGGCATCAATGTCATGTTTTGCGCTTTGATGACTTTCCGCCACGTCTGCCGGTTTCAAATCCATGAGGTTGCGAATGTCGGTGTTCTCGCCTGACAGGCCCATCTCAAACGGTGCTGCCGCCGGGATGACGGTCTTGGCGCTGCGGGCGGATTCCTTCAAGCCCTTGTTGATGGTGGCCCCTTCGGCTTGCAACACCCGGCGCTTGCGCCAGATCACACTGGCCAGCTCTTCAATCAGATGTTGCTCTGTCGCGCCTGCGGGCAAGTGTTCGTCCATCAACGAGTTAACCAGGCTTTCATAGTCGGCATGGCTTTCGTGGCTGAGCACGGTGTAGCGGCTCAGGATGCCGTGCTTCAGGGCGTTGAAACGGACGGCTTCGTAGGGTTGGGGGTTGGGGTCAGCCATGGGAATCAGGGGTGCGGTGTTAGCGGTGTCGGAGGTGGTGTTCATGGTGGGCTTTCAGTAATGGGGTTCAGATCAATCGCAATACGCCCGCCACAGCGCCATGCCAGCGCCGCAGCGTTGTCCGTAGCGCGAGCCACGCCCGGCGGCGATGCAGGTCGGGCAGTTGAAGTGGTGGGCGTGGTAGGCAGCAGCCAGTTCTTTCCAGTCCAATGGGTTTTCAGGTGGATCGGGCACGTGGCTGGCGGCATTGTTGGCCGCCTTCACCCAGTCGATCAGCAAGGTTTTGCTATCTCGGATCAATGCGCGCAGGTCGTCGGTCAGGTGGTTGGACGGTGCCACGGCCAGCCCACCGGTGGGTGCCAGCGACAGATTCAGGCCAGCACTGTGCAGTTTCTCGACGATGGCGGTCGCAGTGTGGGCAGCCATTTAGAACACCTCCACGTTATCGGCATTCAGTTGTCCACCCTGGGCCTGCGAACTGTGCGAATCCTGCGAAGTGTCAATATCTATGCGGGTTAGCGCCGTGTTTTGAGAGCTGGCGGATTCAGCGAACTGTGCGAAATCTGGTTGGCTCTGCGTTCCAGCAGCGACCTCGCTTCGCTCGCTTCGCACGTTTCGCGTTGCGCCAAAACCAGCAGCACAAGCCCACGGGGCCTCACGTTCCGCTGAATTCGCAGAGTTCGCCGCGCTGGCTGGGTGTGCAGGCGGTGCGCAAGGCTTGTAAACCTTCGACGGTGAACCCGGCTGGCCGTTAGGGCGCGGCACGGTCTCCACCTCAATGGCGGGTGGACTGGCCGTTATCAACTCGTCCAGTGCCTTGTCCAGCGCGGCTTTACTGACGTGGCCGCCAAAGCAACCCTTGGTCAGTTCCGTGCGCGTGGCCTGGCCGTGCGCAGCCAAGTAGGTGACGATGCGTTGCGCAATGTCGGTGGTCGCCGCTGCGCCCGCTTCATCAACTGCGCTCTGGAAAATGAACTTGACTGAATCCACCCAGTAACGCACCCAGGCCATGGCGGCATTGATGTGGTTCACGGCAATGATGTTGGTCTGATCGGTCAGGGCAAACAGCATCGCCAGACGCAACAGCACGGGCGCACGGCGGTCAAGCAAGCCAGTGATGTGCTCGCCCGCTGACCGGTCGCGTAACTCGCCCCGGTACAGCCGCGCATAGAGCGAAGCCGCCTCGGATGAAAACTCCATACGCATCACGTCCTTGTCCACATGGCGATCAGCACCGGCAAAGCGCAAGACCAGTGCAACGCGGTCGGCCAGCGCAGCCACAACATCCTTGGGGGTGTATTGCGGAAACGGCAGCACCTTGTCACCCTCGGCCCAAAAGAAAATGAACCGGTTGGCGAAGCCATTGGTCAACTCACGGGCGTGCATCAGCTCGCGCAACTCTGAGGGGGTTACGTCGCCAATGATGCCGATATGCGGGTCACTGGCCCACACCCGGCAGGTCTTCACGGCGGGCCGGATGCTGGTGCCGTCCCATGCGTCGCGCAATGCCGCGCTGAGGGTGTTGCCGTCGCGCTTACTCTGGTGCAGGATGTTGGCAAACTCGGACTCCACTACCAACAGGCGTTTGTCCTCAATGGCGGGTACTTCGTTTTTGCCCTCCTTGTAGCCGTCGTGA
>JANYBQ010000269.1 GCA_025360705.1 Betaproteobacteria bacterium
AAGCCCCGCCGCAGCGGGGCCATCAGATCGTGCGGAACGTCAATGAACTCGACGACGCACGGCCAATCCCGCGAGCCCGAGTCCCACAAGCACCCACGTGGCAGGTTCCGGAACCTGAGCTGGGGCGGAAAAGAACTGAAAGTCTGATGCGCCATTATTCGTGCTGCCGGTGCTCCCGCCAGTCACCTTCCACTCGACGTATTGAGCCGTGAACGGCGTCGACACGGTCGCGGTCGAAATGCTGGAAAGGCTGGAGTAGGGGGCGGCGCCGACAACGCTGCTGAAGTCCGAGCTGTTGCTGAAGACAAGATTGAAGGACGTCACATCACCACTGCAATCCGTGCCATGGTAAACGATCGAATCAAAGGAAATCGCTGCCCCGAGGTCGAATGCAATAAACGTGTTGTTGCCGCCGGATTCGGTGCAATAGACGGTGCTCGTGCCGGCCGCGTCGATCGCATGAGCAACTACGTACGTGGGATTCGAGCTGTCCCCCGGAAAGCTCGCATACGAATCAATGATGCCCACCGTCGCATTGTCGATCAACGTCGGATTTGCATAGAGTTCACCGGGGCCACATGCCACGGCGGTTAGCACGGCGAGGAACAGTCCACGCTGATAGATGGTCATGATATTGCCTCCACGGACAGAAGTTATAGCGATTGATTGTTGGCGCGTTGTTGGTGAGCACGTAACGTGCCAAGGATTTTATATTGTTGTATAACAATTACTTAGAAACGCGAATGGACGCAGGCGTGGCGCGGCTCACGAGATGTGTAAATAAAGCCGACGACGATAGTTGCGATATCCGAATGCGGATGCGATGGTGACCACCAATGCCATGAGCATGTTCCGCAACAGTTTCAATTTTGGTGATCGGCACCGTTGCCCGTGCTGAATCTTGTCTCTCAATACCTACCTGCACTTCCACTAATGGTCATCGAGGTCGTGTTCGAGTCCGATCTGGCCGGTGGTGTCATCTTCCGTGCCGCGGCCGGGCTCGACGCGAACGCCGTCGCCGCGGTGCAGGAGTGCGTACGCTGGCGCTTGCTGCGCGGCTTGGTACGACGCGGCCTGCGCACGGGCGATGACGCGCAGGCAATGGCGCAATGGGAGCATGGGGGCGGCTTTTCGGTGGACACCTCGGTGCGCCTTGAGGCCGAGGACCGCGCAGGGCGCGAGCGTCTGCTGCGCTACGACCGAAGGAAACCTTAAATGGCCCTATTTCATGGCACCGCTCAAGATGACGCGGACTTTCTCAAGAACGGGGCGAGCCTCACGGATACCGTCCATGACATCGATTCCCTGCTCCTTGAAGGTCGGAATCTCGGGAGCGATCGGGTTACGTGCCTGGCCTGTGACGGCGAGGAAACGCACCTTGCCCGACTGCTCCAGCGGGCGCATGGAATGGACGGTGCCGAACATCATCTGCACCTGCCCTCCCTTCAGGTCCGTCAGTGCCCCGGAAATGCCCTTATAAGGCACGTGCAGCACATCCAGCCCATAGTGCGATTTGAACAGCTCCATGGCCAGATGTTGCGGCGTTCCGTTGCCGGGCGTGGCGTAGTTGACCTGGCCGCCGCCCTTCTTGATGTAGGCCATCAACGACGCCATGTCCTTCGCCGGCACGGCGGGGTTCACCGCAAACGCGTAACCGGCCTCCGCCAATTTCGCCACCGGTGCGAAATCCGCAACGGCGTCGAAAGGCATGTTCTTGTAAATTGCCGGGGTCATGGTGAACGAGTTGATCGCCATCAGCAGCGTATGCCCGTCCGGCGCCGCCAGCGCCACCGCTTGCGCGCCAATATTGCCGCTTGCGCCGGGCTTGTTCTCGACGATCACCGATTGGCCCCAGCGCGCGGCCAGCTTGGGAGCCAGGATGCGGGCAATTATGTCGCTGCCGCTGCTGGGCGTGAACGGTACTACAAGTGTCACCGTTTTGGACGGAAACGCCGCGCCCGTCTGTGCATGGACAAGGCCGGGTGATGCGATGGCCGAGATGGCCGCTGCAAACAGAAGAGACTTCAGGATTTTCATGGAACGTTTCTTTGAGGGAGTGTTGAAGCTTGAAGGCAGCACGGCGACATTTCGTGTATCGCCGTCCAACTGCATCAAGCCGCCATCGTATGCATCGCCGTGGCTAAAGGAAGATGGCAATTGCCAGGACCCGATATCAATATCCGATCGGTTCACTTCCGCGGACGCCACGATCGGCGCGCTGAACGATGATTTCGTCCTACGTCATCACCCGCAGCTTGCTTGCGCTCGCCCATGGCTTTTTTTGTATCTACACACCGGCCGGCAAGAGACCGTTCCCGGTAATCGTGTACTTTCATGGTGGCGGCTGGGTCATAGCGGACAAGGACGTCTATGACGGCGGTGCACGCGGCTTGTCCAAAGCTGCGCAGGCCATCGTGTTGTCGGTGGACTACCGGCGCGCGCCGGAGAAAAATTCCATGCCCTGTTAAGGGTTAAGTAGACCAGCCCCTAACCATCCATATGGATGGTAATAGGATGGCGACATGAATCGAAAAGTCGCCTTGACGCCCCCCAGCGCGAAACCCGCGGATTCCGAGAAGATCACCATCAACATCGGGTTCGTCGACCTCGGACAGATCGATTTGCTGGTTGCCGAAGGCTTCTACGGCAACCGCACCGATTTCATCCGCACCGCGATCCGCAACCAGCTCGGCACCCATGCGGATGCTGTGAAACAAGTGGTGGCGCGCAAGATGCTGGTGCTGGGGCTGCAGCATTTCAACGCCAGCGACCTGCGCGCCGTGAAGTCGGCCAGGGAGCAGTTGCAGATTCGCGTTCTGGGTCTGGCGACGATTGCGCATGACGTAACGCCCGACCTGGCGCTGGCCACCATCGCGTCGATCGAGGTGATGGGGGCGCTGCATGCCAGCGCCGCCGTAAAAGGCGCGCTGGCCGGTCGCATTCGATAAGGCGCCTGCGCGCGATAACTCTTTTGCGAACTATTTGCGCTACCAGGGAACACGCATGAACGACACTCCGCAGGATTTGATG
>JANYBQ010000279.1 GCA_025360705.1 Betaproteobacteria bacterium
GACGGCCTCGACACCCCGTGTTCGTGCCAGGTGCCGTTGGGGGTCAGCACGAAGTCGTTTTCGCCCAGCGTCAGTTTGTGCCCGTCCACCACCGTGTAAGCCCCTTGCCCCTCCATGATGAAACGCAGCGCCGAGGCCGAATGGCGATGCGACGATGCGACCTCGCCCGGGTTCATGACCTGCAGGCCGGTGTACAGCCACCCGACAGCCGCGCTGACATCGCGCCGCCCCGGGTTGCTCAGGTAGATCACCCGGCGCCCGGCTTTCTCGGGGGTGACCAGCTCCAGGGAGCGCAGCACATGCGCACGCAGCTGGTCGTAGCGCCACACCATGGGCACGGAGACCGGTTGCGGAAACCAGGGCTCGATCTTGTTGGCCACGGTCCACAAGGCGCCGGTTTCCAGGCTGGCCAACTCCTTGTAATAGGCCACCAGCTCGGGGGTGTCGGCCACATCGGCGCGGCCCGCCACGCTCTCGCGAAAGGCATCATGAACTTGGGACATAGCGTTCCTCCCGCGGGCTTGAAATAGGCGTTTGCCGGACGCGACGAGAATACACCGCCATCACGTAAAGCCCCGCTTGACGCGATGTTCGGCCTTGTTCCATGCCTCTTCCCGCATCACCTGTTCGATCGCATCGACGAGTTGCGCCACGTCGTCCAGCGTGTTGTAGAGCGGAGCGAAGCCGAAACGCATGAAGTCGGGCGTGCGGAAGTCGCCGATGAATCCGCGCTGCGCCAGTTCCTGCATCACGCCATAGGCTTCGGCATGCCGCAGCGACACATGGCTGCCCCGGCGATCCTTCTCGCGCGGCGAGGCCAGCGTAAAGCCGTAGCGCTCAAGCCGGGTATCCAGTCCTTCGATCAAGGCATCGCTCAGAACCAGGCTGCGGGCATACAGCGTGGCCATGCTGGTGCCGTCGAACGCGTCCAGGGCCGCATACAGGGCCGACAGCGCGATGACCGGGCTGGTGCCGCTCAGATACCGGTCCACGCCAGGCGCGGGTGCGTACTGGGCCGCGAAGTCGAACGGGCGGGCATGCCCGAACCACCCTGGCAATGGTTGCGCGCATTGGTCCTGGTGGCGGCTCGCGACATACAGATAAGCCGGCGCGCCGGGGCCGCCGTTGAGGTACTTGTAGCCGCAGCCCACCGCGAAATCGGCGCCGCAGTCATCCAGCGCACAGGGCACGGCACCGGCCGTATGCGACAGGTCCCAGACGATCAAGGCCCCAGCCGCATGGGCGGCCCGGGTGTAAGCCGCCATATCGTAGATTTCCGCCCTGCGGTAGTCCACGTGGGTCAGCAGGACGGCGGCGACATCCTCGTCCAGCACGGCCGCAATGTCCCTGGCCGGAACCTGCTGGACCGTCCGCCCGAATTGCGCGGCTACCTCATCGACGATATAGAGGTCGGTCGGAAAAGAGTCCACATCGGTGACGATGCGCCGACGCCCCGGCCGCATCCGAACCGCGCTGACCAGCAGCTTGTACAGATTGACCGACGTGGAGTCGCAGGCCACGACCTGCCCCGGCGCCGCGCCTATCAGCCCGGCGATTTTTTCTCCCACGCGTTGTGGCAGAGTGCGCCAGCCGGCCCCGTTCCAGGAGCGGATAAGGCCGTTGGCCCATTCGCCCGATACGGTGTGGGCCACCGCGCCGGCCACTGCCTTGGGCATCAACCCAAGCGAGTTTCCGTCGAAGTAACGCACCCCTTCGGGCACGTGAAAACGGTGCCGGAACACGCCCGGCAGGCCGGTGTCAACGGGTTCGGCATTCATTTGCGCGGTCGTTTCCGCGTCGGTGAAAGCGCTGCCCACGCCTATGCGCCCATGACGGTTCGAATGGCCCAGAGTTCCGGGAAAAAGCGGTGCTCCACCACATGTTTGAGCCAGCCCACCCCGGCAGACCCACCGGTGCCGGGTTTGAACCCGAGAATGCGTTCGACCGAGGTGAAATGGCGCCAGCGGTACTGCGAGAAAAGGTCGGCGATTTCGATCAAGCCCTCACCCAGCAGATAAAGCTCGTTCTCCGGTTCTGGGTCGAAATACACGGCAAGCCAGGCGTTTTCGACCTCCACGTCGGGCTTGTAGGTTTCGCTCCAGTCGCGTTGCAGCGCATGCTGCGGCATCGGTATACCACGCCGGTGCAGGAACGCCAGCACGTCGTCATACAGGCTGCGCGAGTTGAGGGACTGCAACAAAAACGGATAAACATCCGGGTTGTTTTCGTGCGCCTGCGCCAGCCGCCGGGATTTGTTGCCGAGGATGAACTCCACATGCCGGTACATGTACGACTGCTGGCCCGAGGACACGCCCAGCTTGTCCCTGAACTTGTTGAATTCGGCCGTGGTGATGGTGGACAGCACATCCCAGGTCTTGACGAGGTATTCGAACAGCCGCTTGATGCGCGGCACCAGTGCCATGGCGCCCGGCAGGTCGTCGTCCTGGATGCGCAACTGCATGTTGTAGGCCTCGTAGTGGAGCGCCTTGAAAGTCAGCTCCTTGCACTGCGTCATGAGGATAAAGACCATCTCGTCATGGCCTTCGCTGCGCATGTGCTGGGTGGCCAGCAACAGATCGTTGCGGTGGTAATCGATGAACGGGTTGCTCTTGCCCTCGAATG
>JANYBQ010000414.1 GCA_025360705.1 Betaproteobacteria bacterium
ACAAGACCTTCATGTGGCCAAACTGGCATGTCTACGAGCCGCTGATACGCCGTGCCGCCGGCCTGTCCCACGCGCCCGCCGCCGATCGCGTCAAGGGCATATATGAAACGCGGCATTGGTATTGCGACGTGCTGGTGGTCGGGGCCGGGCCGGCGGGATTGATGGCAGCCCTGACCGCCGCGCGTGCCGGCGCGCGTGTGCTGCTGGCCGACGACGGTACCGAGCCCGGTGGCGCCTTGCTGGGCCAGCGGGCGCAGCTCGACGGCAGGCCAGCGATGGACTGGGTTGCCGCGAGCGTGCGCGAACTCGACGGCATGTCCCACGTCACGCGCTTGTCGCAAGCCAGCGCCTGGGCCTACCGGGAATCCAATCTGGTGGTGGTGACGGAACGCGCGCCGTCCCGTCCGGGCATCTTCCAGCGCACCTGGCGTGTGCGTGCCGGCCGGGTGATAGTCGCGGCCGGCGCCATCGAACGGCCGCTGGTGTTCCATAACAACGACCGGCCTGGCGTCATGCTGGCCTCCGCGGTGCAGACCTATGTCAACCGGTACGCTGTTCTGCCGGGGCGGCGCGCCGTGGTTTTCACCAACAACAGTTCGGCCTACGAAGCGGCGGCCGACATGCTGGCCGCGGGTATGGCGGTCGCGGCTGTCGTCGACACACGCGCCAGCGTGCCACCCGAGGCTGCGGCGCTGGTGCCGGGCGTCCAAATCCTGGCTGGCCATGTGGTCGTCGCAAGCGCCGGACGGCGCCAGATCAGGGGCGTCAAGATACGCGCGCGCCAGGGCGGCGCGGAGCGGCATCTTGCCTGCGATCTGCTGGCCGTGTCGGGCGGATGGAATCCGGTGGTGCATCTGTTCTCGCAGTCGCGCGGCAGCCTGCGATACGACGATGACTTGAGCGCATTCGTCGCAGACCAGGCGCAGCAGGCGACGCAGTGCGCCGGATCGGCCGATGGGCTGTACGACCTTTCCGCGTGCCTGGCCGACGGCGCCGCCAAGGGCGCGCAGGCAGCCCAGGCGCAAGGATTTGGGGCTGCCTCGCCGCAGCCGGCGCAAAGGTTCCAGGCGACGCCAACGGCCCAGGTGGGGCGAAGCGCGCAGCCGCCCGCCTGCAGCAGCACACCGCCCCACGCGACCGAAGCCATGTGGCATGTCGAACCGCACAAGGCGTCCGACAAGGCCTTCCTGGACTTGCAGCACGACGTGACCGTGGCCGACATCCATGTATCGCTGCGTGAAGGCTACGGCGCGGTGGAGCATGTGAAGCGCTATACCACCGCCGGCATGGGCATTGACCAGGGCAAGACCGGCAACATCAACGTGGTGGGCGCCATCGCCATGGCCCAGCAGACACGGCTGGACGCGATCGGCACCACGACTTTCCGCTCGCCCTTCACGCCCGCCGAGTTCGGCGCGCTGGCGGGCGCGCGCGGCGGCAGCGTGTTCCTGCCCTACCGCCACACGCCGATCACGGCCTGGAACATTGCCCATGGCGCCGTGATGATCGAGGCCGGCGCGCGCTGGCGCCGACCGGGTTACTACCCGCTGCCGGGTGAATCCGCGCAAGACGCGACCCGACGAGAGTCGCTCTCGGTGCGCCAGAACCTGGGGGTCTACGACGGTTCGCCATTGGGCAAGTTCGAGATCAAGGGGCCGGACGCCGCGCGATTGCTGGACATGCTCTACACCAGCCTGTTCGCCAATCTAAAGACCGGCATGGGCCGCTACGGAATCATGCTGTCGGACGATGGAATGATCCTGGACGACGGTATCTCGTTCAAGCTGGCGCCCGACCACTACCTGATGTCCACCTCGACCGGCAACGCGGACGAGGTCTACCGGCACATGGAGCATTTCCTGCAGATCGAGCGGCCCGGGTGGAAGGTGCGCATCACGCCTGTCACCACCGCCTGGGCCAATGCCACTGTGTGTGGTCCGAACGCGCGGGCCTTTGTGCAGGCGCTGGGAACGGACATCGACCTGGCGCCTGCGGCCTTCCCTTTCATGGCTTTGCGGCACGGCACGGTGGCCGGGCTGCGCGCACGCGTTGCCAGGGTCAGCTTCACGGGTGAGCTCAGCTACGAGATCAATGTGCGCAGCCGCGATGCCATGCAGCTCTGGAACCGCATCATGGACAAGGGCGCGCCGCTGGGGCTGACAGCGGTCGGGTCCGAGGCAAGTCACCTGCTGCGCGTGGAAAAGGGCTTTTTGTCCCTGGCCCACGAAGCGGACGGCACGGCCGACCCCATCGACTTGGGCATGCCCTGGATTCTTTCCACAACCAAACCTGATTACCTGGGCAAACGCGCGATCGCGATCCGGCGCAGCAGCAAACGCGTGCGGCGCGAACTGGTGGGCTTGCTGACCGAAGACGCACAGCGCGTGGTCAGCGATGGCGCGCCCATTACACCGCACGGCGCGCGCCAGGCCTCGGAAGGTTTTGTGAGCGCCAGCGTCTGGAGCGTCGCCAACCAGCGCAGCGTGGCGCTGGGCCTGCTGGCCAACGGGCGCCAGCGCATCGGTGAGACAGTGTTCATACGCATGCAGGAAGCGGTGGTGCGCGCGACAGTAACCGCGCCGTGTTTTTACGATCCGGCCGGCGGGAAACTGAGGAGCTGAAGTGATCTACGACGCCTCGATAAAGCCCTTGCCCACGCAGGCGATGATCGACCTCAAGGGCAATGCCGACTATTTCGCTGTGCGCCTGCAACGCCTGGGGCTGTCGGAACCGGCGCCCGGTCGTGCAAGCTCTCGCGGGCCATTAGCGGTGTTGCGCGCAGCACGCGAACACTGGCTGGTGCGTGCCCCGCTCGATGACGAAGAGCGCCTGTTGGCCGCGTTGCTCGAAGACGAAGCGGCCGCCGACACGCTGGTCGTGCCGGTCTCCGACGCCTATGCGTTTTTCGGAATTTCGGGCCCGGACGCGCGCCAGATCATGGCGATAGCCAGCCCGTTGGACACCGACCCGGCAGTTTTTCCGGCGGACGGTGCATGCTTTACGGAAGCCTTTGGCCAGAAGGCCTTGGTGCAGCGTTGTTCCGCCGGCTTCGAAATTGCGTTCGAACGCAGTTACGCATCCATGGTTTCCGACTATTTTTCGCGTATCAATGGCTAAGGGTGAACCTCGGCGAGCCGTAAAGCGGACGGGGGGCCATTAGCTAAACCGCAAGGCTTACCCGCGATTCGTTAATGCTGGGGTCGGCGCGGTATATGGATCGACAGACGGTACAAATAATGCATAAGCAAATAGTGCTTCGGCGCTTTGACATTGGGCAGAATGCAGTGGAATCAGCCGCGGGCCATGAAAGGCCCTGATACTGCTAGCTTGTTTGGTTGAGTCAACTTGAACATGAAGGAGCTTTCGATGAACCATGTAAGACGAATTCTGTGCGCCACCGCCCTTTTGCTGACAGCCCTGGCCTGGACACCCCATGCCTTCGCGCAGGACAACACCATCGACACCATCAAGAAGAAGGGAAAGCTGGCAGTCGGTTTCGGCAGCTTCGTGCCCTGGGCCATGCGTGACAAGCAGGGCGGCTGGGTGGGATTCGAGATCGATGTGTCCACCAAGGTGGCCAAGGACATGGGTGTGGAGCTGGACC
>JANYBQ010000405.1 GCA_025360705.1 Betaproteobacteria bacterium
TTGATGTCGATGATCTGCGCGCCGTTTTCGACCTGCTGGCGCGCCACCGCCAGAGCCTGCTCGAACTCGCCGTTCAGGATCATGCGCGCGAACACTTTCGACCCGGTGACGTTGGTGCGTTCACCGATGTTGACGAACAGCGATTGGTCGTCGATGGTGACCGGCTCCAGGCCGGACAGGCGCATCGGGGGTGGGACGGCGGCGCGGGCCTGGGCGGGGGTGTCGTTCATGGGCTCACCTGGTGTTCGTGGAAGAAACCGGTGAGCGTGGTTGGGTTCCCAAGCCTGGCGAGTGCCGTCTACCGGTACATGGTGACGGTCCAGTCGCTGCAACGCTCCTTGGGCCTATCGATTTTAGCGGTCTTTGCCGTCCCGCAGAGGGCGCCGCATGGGAGTACCTTCGTGCTACGCACTGCGGTGTGCGCCTTGGGAACCGCCCGGCGCCTTATCCGCCCTGGCCGGCCCCCTGGGCCGCAGAGGCCGGCAAGCCGAACACGCGATCAAATCCCCAGTTGAATACAAAGGTGTAGACCAGGAAGAAGACCAGCAGCGCGGCATCGAACAACAGCGCCTCCCATAAGCCGACGCCGAGCCACCAGGCAAACACCGGCACCAGGATGGCGGCCAGGCCACCTTCGAAGCCGAGGGCGTGCACTATGCGCCGCCGGACCGAGCGTCCGCGCACCGTCTGGCGCGCTTCCCAGGCCTCGAACACCACGTTGAAGCCCAGGTTCCAGAGCACGGCTATGACCGAGGACACCACCGCCAGCAGGGTTGACGTAGGGGCGTCGGCGCCCGAAAGACTGGCCAGCCCGATGCTGGCGAACAGGATCGCAAAGCCCTCATAAAGGCTGACGTAGACCACTTTGCGCTGAATACCCTGCATGCCGACTCCCTTTTTTTAACGCGATGCTGCGACTTCATGGTCTCCAGACTGACAGAAAAGTGAAGGCATGTGATTTTTTACGGACACATCGGGCGCGGACCGCTGCGTTTACCCGCGACTGCGCTCGAATCATCCTCGCCACACCCTGCGCAAAGTGCCGCTTGCCGATTTCACGAACGCGTGGAACCTGGCGCAGCTCAGCGGCTGCGGGGTGCGCTCAGCGCCGCAGTCTTTGTACCAGGCGAAAGCAGCCCAACACCAGCGCCCCGGCAACGATGCCCACCGCGCCGTCCAACAGTGTCGGCAACACAGCGCCCAGCACACCGGGCACGGCCAGCGCCAGCGCTTCGATCACATGGCGCAGCGCCGTGATGCCGTGGGTCAGGATGCCACCGCCCACCAAAAACATGGCGGCGGTGCCGACCACCGAAAGTGTTTTCATGAGCCACGGCGCCGTCCTGAGGATGGCCCGGCCCAGACCGCGCAGCACGGCGGTGGCTCTGCCGGCCCCCGTGCGCTGGCTCAGGTACAGGCCGGCGTCGTCGAGCTTGACAATGCCGGCCACCAGGCCGTAGACACCCACCGTCATCAGCAGTGCGATGCCACCGAGCACCAGCAGTTGCGTCAGAAAGGGGCTGCTTTGCACCGTGCCCAGCGTGATCGCGATGATCTCGGCCGACAGGATGAAATCGGTGCGCACCGCGCCTTTGATCTTGTCGCGCTCCAGCGCCACCAGGTCCACCGCCGGGTTCGCCACCGCCTGTGTCAGCGCGGCATGGTGAGCGGCGTCCTCCTGCCTGGAATGGAGGAATTTGTGCGCCAGTTTCTTGAAGCCCTCGAAACACAGGAAAGCGCCGCCCACCATCAGCAGCGGCGTCACGGCCCAGGGCGCAAAAGCGCTGATTGCCAGCGCAGCAGGCACCAGGATCGCCTTGTTGCGCATCGAGCCCCTGGCCACCGCCCACACCACGGGCAACTCGCGGTCCGCGCGCACGCCCGTGACTTGCTGCGCGTTCAGCGCCAGGTCGTCGCCCAGCACGCCGGAGGTTTTCTTCACCGCGACCTTGGTGAATACCGCCACATCGTCAAGGATCGATGCAATGTCGTCGAGCAACGCGAGCAGGCTGGATGCCATGGGGGCTTTTGCAGAATCGTGGAAGCTGCGCATTGTGCCGCAGGAGCCGGTTCCGACGCCCCTCCCTACG
Source organism: Betaproteobacteria bacterium (assembly GCA_025360705.1). GTDB lineage: Bacteria > Pseudomonadota > Gammaproteobacteria > Burkholderiales > Burkholderiaceae_C > CAISIP01. The sequence continues at coordinate 2,091 of JANYBQ010000405.1, forward strand.
TGTCGAAAGGATTAGCCCGTCAGGCTGGCTTCCTTGTCGACGGCCAGCGGCTGAGCGTGGCGTACGCTGTACAAGAACGCCGTGACGGTCTGGCCGCTCAGGATACGCCCGGATGCGTCGGTGACGGTGCCGCCGATGATCAGCGGCAGCCGCTCGCCGGTTTGCTCTAACACCTCGTCGATGGCGAACAGCGCCGCCTTGGCGTTCAGCGTGTCGAAAATCGTCTCGACCAGCAACAGGTCGCTGCCGCCTTCCATCAGGGCCAACCCCCTCTCCGGTCGGGGACCAGGTCCGGATATGACTTTGGGCACTTCCCTGGACCCGCGGGCGGCGCCTAAGATGCATCCCATGGAGCCTGTGCCAATGGACACCGCCGACACACCGCAGCCAGCGGGCATGCTGGTCGTGGACGACCACGAACTCGTGCGCCTGGGCCTGCGCACGCTGGTGCAGTCGCATGCGGCGTCCATGGGTGGTACGGTACAGGTGTTCGAGGCGCGCACCTTGTACGAGGCACTGGCCGTGTACCGCGAGCACCAGACCACCATCGCCCTGGTGCTGCTTGACCTGCATTTGCCCGATGCCCACGGCTTGTCGGCATTGGCAACGTTTCTCGGCCGGTTTCCGGCCGCGCGCGTGGTGGTGTTGTCGGGTGTGACGGACCCGGCGCTGGTGCGCGAGGCTTTGGCCCAGGGGGCCTGCGCCTACCTCGCCAAGTCGGGGGATCTGCAACAGGTGGTGCATTACATCCGGTCGCAGAGGCTGTTGGGCCGGCCCGAGGAACCATCCGTGGTCGCGGCAAGTTCGCCGGCCCAGCCCGATGGCGATCCCCCGGGTGCGGCCGGCCGTGTGGTGCGCACCGCTGCCGGCGAACAGCTGCAGCTGACCGCACGCCAGTCCCAGGTGCTGGACTGGATCCTGGCCGGCCAGTCCAACCGCGAGATCGCCGACATGGCGCACCTGAGCGAAGGAACGGTGAAGAACCATGTCTCGACCCTGCTGCTCCTGTTCGGCGTGCGTTCGCGTGCCCAGCTCATCAGCCAGCAGCGCTAACGTCGGCAATGCCCGCCAGCGCCGTACCCCATGCCGACACCGCGCGACGGGTGCTGCGCGAGCAGGTGACCAGCCTGTATGCCACGTCCGGCAGCTCGACGCTTGCCGATACCTTGCTGGCCTGGGCGCTCTGCGCGTTTTTCTATTGGCGCCTGCGCGACCCCATGGTGCTGGCCTGGGCCGGTGTGCACTTTCTGCAGCTGATGCGTTATCCCCGGCTGGCTGCCTACCACCGCGACCCGCGTGCGGCCGAGCGCAGCGCCTTCTGGGCGCGCCGCCAATGCCAGGAGCTGTTTGTCTACAGTACCGTCTGGGGCCTGGCACCCTGGTTCTTCATGCCGGCCGACGATCTGCCGATGACGGCCTTGTTGATGTTGCTGATGCTGGGCCTGTCCAGCGCGGGCGTGCCGGCCGTGGCTCCGCGCTGGCCATCGGTGCTCTGCTTTGTGGTGCCCATGACGGTAGGCCTCATCTCCGCGCTGTTGTGGCGTGCGGATGGGGTGCATTTTTTCCTGGCGGCCGCCAGCGCCGTCCACCTGGGTGCCACCTTGCACTTTGCGCGCCAGCAGCATCGACTCCTGACCGACGCGCTCCTGACGCGTTTCGAAAAGGAGGCATTGGCCGAGCAGTTGGCGCGCCAGATGGCCGTGGTGCAGGGCGTGAGCGAGGAGAAGACGCGTTTCTTCGCCGCGGCCAGCCATGACCTGCGCCAGCCGCTGCATGCGATCGCGCTGTTTGGCGCCGTGCTGGAGAGGGACCTGCAGGGGCGGCCCGAGCACAGCCATGCCGAACGCCTGATGCGTGCGGTACACGCACTGGGCACCTCGCTGGACACCATGCTCGATGTGTCGCGCCTCGATGCCGGAGTGATCGTGCCGGAACTGCGCGCCGCGCCTCTCAACAGCGTGTTCCAGGCGCTCAACCAGATGTTCGCCTCGCGCGCGGACGAGAAGGGCCTGCAGCTGCGGCTGCGTGCCAGCCCCTTGTGGGTGTTGACCGACGTGCAACTGCTGCAGCGCATGCTGGCGAATCTGCTGGAGAACGCCATCAAGTACACGCTGCATGGCGGTGTGCTGGTGGTGGCGCGGGCGCGCGGCGACACGCTGTGGATCGACGTGCACGACACCGGGATCGGCATCGCGCCGGGGCAGCTGGAACGTATCTTCGACGAGTTCTACCAGGTCGACAACCCGGGCCGCGAGCGCACGCAAGGCCTGGGCATCGGCCTGTCCATCGTGCAGCGGCTGTCGGTGTTGCTCCGCCATCCGGTCCAGGTGGTTTCGCGTGTCGGGCGGGGCAGCCGTTTCCGCTTGCAGCTGCCCTCTGCACTGGCGCGCGAGGCGCGTCCTGCCGCGCCGCCGGGCGAAGCCGCGCACGCTGCGGCGGCGCTGCCGCGGCGCGTGTTGCTGGTGGACGATGACGCCGGCATCGGGGATGCCGTGGCAGCCCTGTTGAATCCGCTCGGAGTGACGGTGCGGGTGGTGCGGGACGAGGTGCTCGCCATCGCGGCGTTTACCCAGGCGGCGTTGCATGCTGCCCCATTCGACGCACTGGTGTGCGACTACCGCCTGGGCGGCGGGGTGGACGGGCTCGACGTCGGCCTGCGTTTGATCCAGCGTTTCGATCCCCTGCTGCCCCTGCTTCTGGTGACGGGCGAAACCGCGCCCGATCGCTTGCAACGCGTGCGCAATGCGGGCGTGCCGGTATTGTTCAAGCCGGTGGCGGCGCAAGCCCTGCTGGCCGGACTCGCGGCGCTGCGACGGCCGGGCTGAAGCATCGGGTACCCACTCCGGCGGGTCGCCTGCCGCACGCGTGGTGCGGCTTGTTGTTTTGTCCACAGGCGTGACTTTCGGCACTGTTGCACCGACGCCGCGCTTCATATCATGTGCCGGTCACACATCAGCACCATTCAGGAGATACCCATGCGTTTGCTCCCATGCCATGGACCAGCCTCTTCCAGTACCGGGGTCGAGCCTGCACGGCTCGGTCCAGGCGTCCGGCTCCTTGCCGCAAGCTTGTGGCTGTGCGCTACCTTGCTGAGTGCGTGCGGGGGCGGTTCCGGGGTGCCGGAAACCAGCCCGCAAGCGAGCGCCGTGACGGCCCAGATCGGGCCTGCCGGAGGGACGCTGACGGGTCCGGATGGTGTGCAGGTAGTCGTGCCGCCAGGCGCATTGGCACAGCTGATCACACTGGGCATATCGCGCAGCGCGTCCGGCGCGCCGGCAACGCAGCCGCAGGACAATCCTGCGGCCAGCCCGATCTACGAATTCACGCCG
>JANYBQ010000411.1 GCA_025360705.1 Betaproteobacteria bacterium
CCATCGCGCGCCACAAGATAATCGACGCCATGCGCCGGCGCGGGGCGCGCCGGATTGAGCCGATCGAGGATTTCGAGGGCGTGCTGGCGGCGCCCGAGGGTGAGGATCCGCACGCCCGCAGCGACGCGGAGCGCCCGTCGATGTCCTTCGCGTCGACGTCCACGACAAAGGCGACGTCGCGGCCCAGGTGCTGCTGGACGGCATGCTGGCCAAAGACCGTTTGCTGGACATCGTGGAAAACTTCATCTTGTTCGACGCCAGCAAGCCCGGCGCTGTGCGCAAGGTGGTGGCGCGCAACCACCAGTTGCTGGGTGTCAACCAGGCGGTCAACGCGGTAGTTCGGCAAGAGGCGCTCAAACGGCAGTTTCCGCCAGGCGAGCGGCTGAAACATCGTGTGATCGAGTTGCCGCTGTCCGACAGCGAATGGGCGGCCAATGAACCGCTCCACACTTATCCCAAGGCCGCGGAACCCGTACCCGAATATCTGCCTGCCACGGTGGATGGTCAGTCGCGGACCCTCGAAATCATCGAGCGCGCACACCCGGACCTCGGACGCCTTGGCGTCGTCTGGCATACGCAAGGCAGCGGCAAGTCGTACTCCATGGCCTTCTTTGCCGAAAAGGTGCGCCGCACCATTGAAGGCAACTTCACCTTTGTGCTGATGACCGATCGCGATGACCTGGACAGCCAGATCTACAAGACCTTCGTGGGCTGCGGCGTGGCGGACGACCGCACCCCACGCGCCAGCTCGGGCAAAGACCTGGAGCAACTACTCAAGCAGAACCACCGCTATGTTTTCAGCCTGATCCACAAGTTCAACCAGAACGTCAGGCCAACCGAACCCTATAGCGACCGGGACGACATCATCGTGATCTCCGACGAAGCGCACAGGACGCAGTCGGGAAGATTGGCGCGCAATATGCGGCTGGCTCTGCCCAACGCCGCGTTTATCGGGTTCACCGGCACGCCGCTGTTCAAACACGACGAGTTGACCAAACGCATCTTCGGCGACTATGTGTCGCGCTACGACTTCAAACGCAGTGAAGAAGATGGGGCTACGGTCAAGCTGGTTTACGAGAACCGCGGGGAGAAACTGGGCCTGGCCCGGCTGGACCTGAACGACCGGATAGCGGCTGCGGTAGACGCGGCTGACCTGGACCCGGACCAGACTGCGCTGCTGGAAAAGCTGCTGGGCAAGGACTACGAGGTCATCACTGCAGACGAGCGTCTGAAGAAGATCGCGGCCGACTTCGTCCAACACTGCACTACCCGCTGGGAGGCCGGCAAGGCCCTGCTGGTGTGCATCGACAAGATCACCTGCGCGCGAATGTTGCTGTTGATCGAGCCGGCCTGGAAGGCGCAAGCAGCGGCGGTCCGCTCGTTGGCGCAATCCAAGCTCGATGAAATCGCAATGGTGGTCGATGAGGAAACGCGGCAGTTGCTCCATGCGCAACGCGACCGGCTTCTCGCCAAGGCGACGTGGCTGGATGAAACGATTGTCGAGATCATCATCAGCGAAGCGCAGAACGAAGTACCCGATTTCAAGAAATGGGGCTTCGACATCATCCCGCACCGCGCTCGCATGAAGCAGGGCTTCGAGACAGCGGACGGCAAGCGGGTGGATGTGGAATCGGCGTTCAAGAACCCACAACACCCGTTCCGTGTGGCGATTGTCTGCGCGATGTGGCTGACGGGTTTCGACGTGGAGTGCCTGTCCACGCTGTACATCGACAAGCCGATGCGCGCGCACACTCTGATGCAGGCCATCGCACGCGCCAACCGCGTTTACCCGGGCAAGGACTTCGGCCTGATCGTCGATTACAACGGCATGCTCAAAAGCCTGCGTGAAGCGCTGGCCCAGTACGCGCTGGGCGACGATGGCGGAGATGCCGAGATCGTCGCGCCGCTGGGGGAAAGAGTGGTTGCGCTACAGGACGCCATTCAGGCAACGGAGGCGTACTTGCGAGGTTTGGGATTCGAAGCAGCGGGATTGGTCGGTTCCACCGGCTTCACGCGCATCCAGGGCC
>JANYBQ010000424.1 GCA_025360705.1 Betaproteobacteria bacterium
AACTTGTGTTCAGGCGCCAGGCGGTAGTCCACCGACGCCACCACACACACTGCGCCCGCGCAGAGGCGCCGGCAGATGTCGTCGTGGGTATCCAGATCCAGGATCACGAAACCGCTGCCGTGGAAGAACATCAGCAGCGGATGCGGGCCCGGCCCTGCCGGCGTGTAGATACGCAACGGAATCACGCTGCCCGCGCCGTCTGGCCCCGGGATAAACAGGTCGCGCACAGCAGCCACGGCGACCGGTGACGGATTGGGTGGGTAGGCCTTTTTGGCCTGGGCCCGTGCTTGCGCGATCGGCAATTCGGAATACGCGGGCAAACCCACGCCGGCGGCGCGCGCGGTTTGAATGTGGGAATGCAGCGGCATACCGGGCCTACTGCGCTTGCACGCCGATATCGGAAAGAATCTTCGGCAGGCGCGCGACTTCGCTCACCACATAGGTACGAAATTCGGCCGGGCCCATCCATTTGGCTTCGGCTCCGAGTTGCTGCAGCCGCTGGCCAACTTCGGGCGTGGCGACCACCTTTTGCAGTTCGGCCGCAAGTCGGGCGATGACCGGCGCCGGTGTGCCGGCGGGAGCGAACAGGCCGACCCAGCCGATGAAATTGAAATTCGGCAGCACGGTTTCGGATACCGTCGGCAGCTCGGGCGCCAGCGGACTGCGTTCGCCCATCGTCACTACGGCGATCGCACGCAGTGAACCGGACTTGACATGGGCAATACTGGACGAGATGTCGGGGAACATCACCTGCACCCGGCCTGCGATCACATCGGTGATGCCCGGCGGGTTACCGGTGTACGGCACCCGCAGCATTTCGATGCCGGCGCCGCGAGCAAACATTTCGCCCATGATCAGGCTGGAGGTGTTGCCGGCCGCGAAACTCAGCGCCTTGGGGTTCGCCTTGCCGTAAGCGATCAGTTCGGCCGGCGTCTTGATCGGCAAGGCCGGATTGACCACCAGGAAGCTGGAAAAAACACCTACCAGGCCGATCGGCACGAAATCGCGCACTGGGTCGTAAGGCAACTTGGCGATCAGCCCCGGATTGGCGCCATGGGTCGAGTTGGTGCCCATCAGCAGCGTGTAGCCGTCCGGCGCGGCGCGGGCCACGGCGGCGGCGGCAATGGTGCCGCTTGCGCCCGGCCGGTTGTCGGTCACCACACCCTGTTTGAATGCGGCTTCCAGCCGCTGGGCGACGAGACGCGTCGCGACGTCGGTGCCGCTGCCAGCCGGGAATGGCACGATGATATGGATCGGTTTGGTCGGGAAAGCTTCCGCCGCGGTCTGCGCGGCTACAGGAACGGCCCATGCGGACACCAGCATCGCAACCAGCAGCACCACCTTTTGGTGCGCCCGCAGCAGCGCGTGGGGCCACCGGCGCGCGACAAGCGGGGCACGATAGCAGCCAAGGCGGATGTTCAGCATGGGTCTCCTCAGGTTCTGGGTTTTCTCAGCTTTAGCACAAAGCTTGCGTCTGCTCGAATCAGTCGATACATTATATTGTCAGACCAATAAGTCTTAGACTAGGGCAAACCCTAGATGTGGAGCGCCGCAACCGGTGTTCACATTCACCCAAAAGGAAGATAAAAATGACGTCACCCCACTCACCGGTCTGGTTCATTACCGGCTGCTCGACCGGTTTCGGCCGCGAACTTGCCTTGCAGGTGTTGGCCCGAGGCTGGCGCGCCGTCGTCACGGCGCGCGATAAGAAACGGGTGGCCGACCTGGTGCGGGGTGCTCCCGGGCGCGCCTTGGCAGTCGATCTCGACGTCACCGACACCGCGCAAATCAAGGCTGCAGTACAACTCGCGGAGAAACATTTCGGCGCTATCGACGTACTGGTCAACAACGCCGGTTACGGCTATCAAGCGTCGGTCGAGGAAGGCGAGGACGCCGAAATACGCGCCCAGTTTGAAGCCAATGTATTCGGTCTTTTTGCCGTGACCCGCGCGATTTTGCCGGGCATGCGAGCGCGGCGAACCGGGCACATTCTCAGCGTGACCTCGGTGTCCGGGCTGATCGGTCTGCCGGGTTCCGGTTACTACGCGGCGTCCAAACATGCGGTCGAGGGTTGGTCGGGCGCGCTGGCGGCGGAAGTCAAGCCGCTTGGCATCAAGGTCACCTGTATCGAACCGGGGCCATTCCGTACGGATTGGGCTGGACGCTCATTGCGGCAGACACCGAACCGGATCGCCGACTACGCCGGCA
>JANYBQ010000428.1 GCA_025360705.1 Betaproteobacteria bacterium
GGACCTGCGGGCGGACAAGGTCAAGCGCATCATCACCTGCTCGGGCAAGGTTTATTACGACCTGGCCCGCAAGCGCGAAGAGCGGGGCCTGGAAGACGTCGCGGTGATTCGCATTGAGCAGCTATATCCGTTTCCGCACAAAGCGTTTGCAAGCGAACTCAAAAAGTACCCAAACGCGACTGACATCGTGTGGTGCCAGGACGAGCCGCAGAACCAGGGCGCCTGGTTCTTCGTGCAGCACTACATCCACGAAAACATGCAGGACGGCCAGAAGCTGGGTTACTCCGGGCGCGCCGCTTCTGCTTCGCCGGCGGCCGGTTATTCCCATTTGCATCAGGAGCAGCAAAAGGCGCTGGTGGACGGTGCCTTCGCGAAACTCAAGGGTTTTGTGCTTACCAAGTAAGCCGCCTGCGAAGAAGTTCGAATAGAAATTTGTGTCGAAAGAATTGATATGGCCATCGTAGAAGTCAAGGTCCCGCAGCTGTCGGAGTCGGTCGCGGAGGCAACTTTGTTGCAATGGAAGAAAAAACCCGGCGAAGCGGTCGCCATCGATGAAATCCTGATCGAGATTGAAACCGACAAAGTGGTTCTGGAGGTACCCGCCCCGGCTGCCGGCGTATTGGTCGAACTGGTGCAGGCCGATGGCGCCATCGTCGCGGCCGAGCAGGTGATCGCCAGGATCGACACCGCCGCGGTAGCCGGTGTCGCGGTTGCTGCTGCACCGGCGTCGTCCACTGCGGCAGCCGTGGCTGGCAAACCCGCGGTCGTGGCAACAGCGATCCCTCCCGGTTCGATGGCTGGGGTGGCGATGCCTGCCGCCGCCAAGTTGATGGCCGAGCATCAATTGGCTGCTGGCTCGGTAGCCGGCAGCGGCAGGGACGGGCGCGTGACCAAGGGCGATGTGATGGTTACCGTTGCGGCTGCGCCCATAACTGGCATATCCACACCGCCATCGGCGCAGGCGCCGGCATCTCCCCGCGCACCCGCGGCACCTGCTGGATCCAGCGCCGCCCCGCCCCTGCAGCAAGTCTCCACACCCAGACCCAATCTGGGTGACCGGCCCGAGCAACGGGTACCGATGAGCCGCCTGCGCGCCCGTGTGGCCGAGCGTTTGTTGCAATCGCAGACCACCAATGCCATATTGACTACCTTCAACGAGGTCAATATGGCGCCGGTGATGGAGATGCGAAAACGTTTCCAGGAAAAGTTCGAGAAGGCGCACGGCGTCAAGATTGGCTTCATGAGTTTCTTCGTCAAGGCAGCCGTGCATGCCCTCAAGAAGTACCCGATGCTGAATGCTTCGGTAGACGGCAACGACATCGTCTACCACGGTTACTTCGATGTGGGCATTGCGGTTGGTTCACCACGCGGTCTGGTAGTGCCGATCCTGCGCAACGCCGACCAGATGAGTTTTGCGGATATCGAAAAGAAGATTACCGAATATGGCGGCAAGGCGCGCGACGGCAAGCTGGGTATGGAAGAGATGACCGGTGGTACGTTTTCGATTTCCAACGGGGGCGTGTTCGGATCGATGTTGTCCACGCCCATCATTAACCCGCCGCAGTCGGCCATCCTGGGCGTACACGCCACCAAGGATCGTGCGGTCGTGGAAAACGGCCAGATCGTCGTGCGACCAATGAATTACCTGGCCTTGAGTTATGACCATCGCATCATCGACGGCCGCGAAGCCGTGCTGGGCCTGGTAGCGATGAAGGAAGCGCTGGAAGATCCGGCGCGCCTGCTGTTCGATATCTGACTCCTCGCGAAGCGGCCCGCTGCCAGGCGGCTCTGTGTCTTTAACCGACTGGAAATCATGAGCAAGCATTTCGATGTGATCGTTATTGGGGGTGGGCCGGGCGGCTACATCGCCGCGATCCGCGCCGCCCAACTGGGCTTTGGCGTGGCCTGTATCGACGAATGGAAAAATGCCAAAGGCGGTCCGGCATTGGGCGGCACCTGTACCAACGTGGGCTGCATCCCGAGCAAGGCTTTGTTGCAGTCGTCTGAACATTTCGAGCAGGCGGGCAAACATTTTGCCGAGCATGGCATCCAGGTTTCGGGTTTGGGCCTGGACTTGGCGAAGATGCTGGGCCGCAAGGACACGGTGGTCAAGCAGAACAACGACGGCATCCAGTATCTGTTCAAAAAAAACAAGGTGGCTTCTTTTCACGGACGCGGTGCGTTCGTGAAGGCGGCTGAAAGCGGTTACGAGATCGCTGTCGCGGGTGCCGCAGAGGAATCGCTTACCGGCAAACACATCATCCTGGCCACCGGATCGAATGCGCGCGCGTTGCCGGGCGTGCCTTTCGATGAGCAACGCATTCTGTCCAACGATGGCGCCTTGCGCGTGGGCGCGGTACCCAGGAAGCTGGGTTTGATTGGCTCGGGTGTGATTGGCCTGGAGATGGGCTCGGTCTGGCGCCGTTTGGGCACCGACGTGACGGTGCTTGAAGCCTTGCCGGTGTTCCTTGGTGCCGTTGACGAGCAGATCGCAAAGGAAGCCCACAAGGCGTTTACACGGCAGGGCTTGAAAATCGAGCTGGGCGTCAAGGTGGGCGAGATCAAGTCCGGGGAATCCAGTGTCTCGGTGGTTTACAGCAACGCCAAGGGCGAGGTGCAAACACTTGAGGTGGACCGGTTGATAGTGTCGATCGGCCGCGTGCCCAACACGATCGGCTTGAATGCCGAAGCGGTTGGGCTCAAGCTGGACGAACGCGGCGCGATCGTCGTGGACGATGAATGCAAGACCAACCTGCCCAATGTGTGGGCGGTGGGAGACGTCGTGCGTGGCCCGATGCTCGCGCACAAGGCGGAGGAAGAGGGCGTGGCAGTGGCCGAGCGGATCGCCGGCCAGCATGGGCACGTCAACTTCAATACGATTCCCTGGGTCATCTACACCAACCCCGAAATAGCCTGGGTTGGGCAGACCGAACAACAACTCAACGCGGCAGGCCGGGCTTATCGTGCCGGCACATTTCCGTTTCTGGCGAATGGCCGGGCGCGCGCTTTGGGGGACACCACGGGTATGGTCAAGATGCTGGCGGACGCGGCCACCGACGAGATCCTCGGCGTCCATATCGTCGGGCCAATGGCGAGCGAATTGATTGCCGAATGTGTGGTGGCGATGGAGTTTCGGGCCAGCAGCGAAGACATCGCGCGGATTTGCCATGCGCATCCGTCACTCAGCGAGGCCATCAAGGAGGCGGCTCTGGCGGTCGACAAACGCACCCTTAATTTCTAGTATTCAAACCCAGAAATATCGAAACATGAAAGCGCGTCTTCGCACCCATGCCGTCGTTGCAAATTCTCGCCCTAGCTACGGCTATGTCCGCGGTTTGCGCCTAGGCCTGAGCGCGAATCCATCACTTTCATTTTGTTCCGATACCTCTGTGTCTGAGTACTAGTGCGGGCGATAACCAAAAGCCGGCCGGGGCGGATGCGCGCGCGTGACAACGGTTTTTGAAGCGTACCAAAGCGAGCTGAAGGCACGCTCTTATGCCAGCGACGCCGGACAACTCGCCGCCGTCGCCGCACTGCAGCGCTGCGCGGACGATTGGGTGGGCTATCGTGCCCAGCGTTCCAGCATCTTGAAAAAATTGATAAGCCGGCCTGAAATTCCGCGCGGCGTCTACCTGTATGGAGGTGTCGGCCGCGGCAAAAGTTTTTTGATGGATTGCTTTTTTGGCGCGGTGACGGTCCAACGCAAGGTGCGCCTGCATTTTCACGAGTTCATGCGCGAGGTGCATCGCGAACTGACCAATTTGCAAGGCACGGTCAACCCTCTGGATGAGCTTGCCAGACAGATGGCGAAGAAATACAGGCTCGTCTGCTTCGACGAGTTCCACGTCGCGGATATCACGGACGCAATGATCCTGGACCGCTTGCTGCGTGCGCTGTTCGACCAGGGCGTTGGATTCGTTACTACCTCCAACTTCCGCCCCGATGATCTTTATCGGAACGGCATGCACCGCGACCGGATCCTTCCAGCCATCGCCTTGCTCAATGAACGGCTCGACGTGGTAGCGATCGGTGACGGCACGGACTATCGGCTGCGTTCGATGGAGCAGGTGCGGCTGTATCACGTTCCATGCGGCGCGCAAGCCGATGCGGAAATGCGTTTGGCCTTCGAGCGCCTTGCCGAATCGCAGGACGGCGACCCTGTGCTGCATATTGAAGCGCGCGAAATCCGCGCCCGGCGTAGGGCCGGCGGCGTGGTGTGGTTCGACTTCAAGTCCTTGTGTGGCGGCCCACG
>JANYBQ010000446.1 GCA_025360705.1 Betaproteobacteria bacterium
ACATCGGGCGCTTGGCGCAAGCTGTTTTTGAGCGCGATTTCCCAGCTATCGGTATCCAGTCCCACTTCACGTTGGGTAACCACGCAGTTCTTGTGCATGTGCACGAACTCCACCGGGTCCTCGATCGTGATGATGTGCCCATAAGTAGTCTCGTTGCGCCAGTCCACCATGGCCGCCAGCGTAGTTGACTTGCCCGACCCGGTTGAGCCGACCAGGATGCACAAGCCGCGTTTGGCATTCGCGATTTCCTTCAACACCTGCGGCACGCCCAGTCCGTCGATGGTGGGCAATACCGCGGGAATGACCCGCAGCACCATGCCGACCTTGCCCTGCTGGATGAACGCGTTGACGCGAAACCGCCCGACGCCGGGCGGCGAGATGGCAAAGTTGCACTCCTTGGTACGCTCGAACTCGGCGACCTGTTTGTCGTTCATCACGGAGCGCGCCAGCGCCAGCGTATGCGTGGCGTTGAGCGGTTGCGGCGACACCTTGGTGACCTTGCCATCGACCTTGATGGCAGGCGGAAAATCGCCCGTGATGAACAGGTCGCTTCCATTGCGGCTGATCATCAACCGCAGCAGGTCATTGATAAATTTGGTGGCCTGGTCGCGTTCCATGAAATTTTGACTCCAGCGTTGTCATTTCTTTTCGCTGAGGCGAGCGCTGACGACGCGCAGCCGCAAGGATAGCTTGCGTGCCAGCAGAGCGATCAGGTTGGCGGCGAGGTGCGGATTGGCCGACATCATGTCGTCCATCGCCTCCGCGCTGAGCGCGGCGATTTCGCATTCGTTCATGGTGGTACAGGCGGAAAAGCGAATGCCGCTGTCCAGCAGCGACATTTCGCCCAAAATCTCACCCGGCCGCGTCTCGGCCAGCCGCAACCGTTCGCCCCACGGCTGCACCCGGTCCACCGCGATTGCGCCCGACAGCAACACCACCATGAAGTTGCCGTATTCATCCTGCCTGATGATGTCGCGGTTGGCCGGAACCGAAGCGAAATCGAAGTAACGCTCCAGGCGCTGAATAGCCTCGGCGTTCAGGTGGCTCATGTATTTGTCCTGGGCCCAAAGGCCCTGCAGCAGTTTGGTGCCGCGTGCGGCCGTCAGGCGTTTGGCGTCTACTTCTACCGCGCGTGCCTCCCACGGGATTAGCAGCGACGCGTCGACCCCCAGTCCCGCGAAGGCCGTGCTGAACAGGATCGAGTCCCGTTTCTCTTCCGCGGGTTCGGTCTGGGCCTTGGGCCTGAGCATGTCGAAAATTCCTTTCATCAACGCTCCTTTTTCATCGTCTACTCGATCAGCCTGGGAAGTTTTCCGGGATTTTCGCTTTGCTGCGCGCTTCCGCCGGGCTGATGATGTTGCGTTTGACGAGATCGGTAAGGTTTTGATCCAGCGTCTGCATGCCGACACTGTTGCCGGTCTGGATGGACGAATACATTTGCGCCACCTTGGCCTCTCGGATCAAATTGCGGATGGCGCTGGTGCCCAGCATGATTTCATGCGCCGCTACACGGCCCTGGCCGTCCTTGGTCTTGCACAGCGTCTGCGAGATCACTGCCTGCAACGACTCCGACAACATGGCGCGCACCATTTCCTTTTCGTCGGCCGGAAACACGTCGATGATCCGGTCTATCGTCTTGGCCGCGCTGGACGTGTGCAGCGTGCCGAACACCAGGTGGCCGGTTTCGGCCGCTGTCATGGCAAGCCGGATGGTTTCAAGGTCGCGCATTTCGCCGACCAGGATGCAGTCCGGATCTTCGCGCAAGGCGGAACGCAGCGCAGCCGCGAAGCTCAGTGTGTGCGGCCCGACTTCGCGCTGGTTCACCAGGCACTTCTTGGACTCGTGCACGAACTCGATTGGATCTTCGACGGTAAGAATGTGCCCAAACTCGGTTTCGTTCAGGTAGTTGACCATTGCCGCCAGCGTGGTGGATTTGCCTGACCCGGTAGGACCGGTCACCAGCACCATGCCGCGCGGCTTGAGTGCCAGGTCAGCAAAAATCTTTGGCGCGTTAAGTTGCTCCAGCGACAGGATCTTGGACGGAATGGTCCGGAACACCGCGCCGGCGCCCCGGTTGTGGTTGAACGCGTTAACCCGAAAGCGCGCAAGCCCTTCTATCTCGAACGAAAAGTCGATCTCCAGAAACTCTTCGTAATTCTTGCGTTGCGTGTCGTTCATGATGTCGTACACCATGGCGTGGACCGCCTTGTGGTCCAGCGGCTCGACATTTATGCGACGGACGTCCCCGTGTACCCGAATCATGGGCGGCAAGTCGGCCGACAGGTGCAAGTCGGAGGCTTTGTTCTTGACGCTGAAAGCAAGAAGTTGGGTGATGTCCACGGATGCCCTGACGGTTTGTTACGCTACCGAGCAATTATGACCATGATTGCGGACAATCTCCAAGCTGTTCATGCCCGTGTGGCCGCGGCCTGCGTTGCGGCGAGCAGACCGGTGAATTCGGTCACGCTGTTGGCGGTTTCCAAGACCTTTTCCATACAGGCTATTGAAGAGGCCATCGCTGCCGGTCAGCATTGCCTGGGTGAAAACTACATCCAGGAAGCGGTTGAGAAGATTCGGGTGCTGGGACATGCAACCGTTCAATGGCATTGCATCGGCCCGGTGCAAAGTAATAAAACACGTCTGGTGGCGGAGCACTTTGACTGGGTTCAGTCGGTGGACCGTTTGAAGATCGCACAACGCCTGAGCGATCAGCGGCCTGCGCATCTTCCGCCGCTGCAAATATGCATCCAGGTCAACACCGACGGCGGCGCCAACAAGGCCGGCATCGCGCCCGCCGAACTGGTTGCTTTGGCGCATGCGGTCGCACAGTTGCCGCGGCTCAAGTTGCGCGGACTCATGACCATTCCCGAGCCGGCAAGTGACTTTGCCGCCGCCACCGCCGTGCACATGCGCGCGCGCCAATTGTTGAACCGCCTCAATGCCGAGGGCATGGCGCTCGACACCCTGTCGATGGGCATGAGTGCCGACCTCGAGGCCGCCATCCACGCCGGCAGCACGATGGTGCGCGTGGGCACGGCAATTTTTGGAGGCCGTCCCCGGCCGGTCTGACGCAAGTTATCTGGATGGCAGTTCTTGTCGGGGCGGTTAGTTCCTCGGTCTGGCCATCGTCTTGATAGCGCCGCGTTCGGCAGACCAGCCATTTGGTTGCCGGCGGCGATAAGCCGTCACGACGTCCGATAGGTATCCAGATGGATGCTGGTTTCGGTGCTGCTGATGCCGCGCACCAGCCGTATGCGTTCAAGCACCTGCGACAACTCGGCCAGGTTGGACGCGCGCAATTCAGCCAGCAGATCCCAGCGGCCGTTGGTGTCGTGCAGCGTCGCCACACCGGGCTCGCCGAGCAGGCTCGCGATCACCTTGCGCGTCTCGTTGCCTTCGACCGCGATACCCATCCACGCCTTGATCTCATTGGGTTGTGCATCCGGCCGCAAACGCACCGTGTAGCCCACGATTGCGCCCGCGTCTTCCAGTTTGGTAATGCGGTTGCTGACGGTGCCGCGCGACACGCCCAGCTTCTTGGAGAGCACCGCGATGCTGGTACGCGCATTCTTGCGCAACAAGGCGATTAGCCGACTATCGGTGGCATCCATATTCCCATTGTGGCATCCGGTTCTATCTAAATGACAAAGTATTGTTGAAAAGCTAGCACTATTGACGATTTACATTGCCGTAGCAGCCGCCGACACTGCTTTCATCCTTTGGAGCATCTCGCATGAAAAACACATCTACCCTCGTCCAGACCCAGTTCCTCAGCGCCCAAGACGTCGTGGCCATCGTCAACCGCTTGGGCCTCGCCGAGTCCCTGCGTGGCATGGCGGACTACATCCACGCGGACTATTTGCGCTGGCAGGATTTCGACAAGCATGCGCGGGTCGGCAACCATTCCGAATTCGGCGTTATTGAACTCATGCCGATTGCCGATGCCAGGACCTACACCTTCAAATACGTCAATGGCCATCCCTTCAACACCCGCCTGGGCCTGCCCACGGTGATGGCGTTCGGCGTGCTGGCCAATGTGGCTAACGGAGTCCCGCAAGTGCTGAGCGAGTTGACGCTGACAACAGCCATTCGCACGGCTGCAATGTCGGCCGTGGCGGCGCGTGCACTGGCACGACCAGACAGCACGCGGATGGCATTGATCGGCAACGGCGCGCAAAGCGAATTCCAGGCCTTGGCGTTCCACCACCTGCTGGGCATACAGGAGATACGCCTGTTCGACATCGACCCCCAGGCCACCGCCAAACTGATGCGCAACCTGTGCCATACCGGCCTTCGTCTGCTGCCTTGCGCCAGCGTTGTCGAGGCGGTGCGCGGGGCCGATATAGTCACCACCGTGACCGCCGACAAAATCAATGCCACCATCATCACGCCCGCCATGGTCGAGCCCGGTATGCACATCAACGCCGTCGGTGGCGACTGTCCTGGCAAGACCGAACTGCACCCAGGTGTATTAAGCCAAGCCGGTGTGTTTGTCGAGTACGAACCGCAGACCCGCATCGAAGGCGATATCCAGCAGATGGGCCCGGACTTTGCCGTGACCGAATTGTGGCAAGTGCTGCAGGGCCAGGCCGCAGGCCGTACCGCGCAAGAGCAGGTGACGGTATTCGACTCGGTGGGTTTTGCACTGGAAGACTTTTCGGCCTTGCGTTTTATGCGCGACAGCGCGCGGCGACTGGACATCGGTCAACCGCTGGCCTTGATCCCGGCGCTGGCCAATCCGAAAGACCTGTTCGGTTTTTTGCGCCCGCTGCCACAAGCCGCGGCGCGGGCTCAAGCCGAAGCGCAGCGTTCAAACCAGCCGGAAACGGCGCTGGCTTGATGGACACACCTGCGTTGCCGAAGGGCGCTACAAGCGGTGCCGCAGCGGTAAGCCTTATCGGCGTTCCGACCGATGTAGGCGCCGGTAGCCTAGGCGCGCGCATGGGCCCGGAGGCCTTGCGTGTGGCGGGCCTGACCCAGGCGCTGACGCGCTTGGGCCTTGAGGTGAAAGACGGCGGAAACCTGGCGGGTCCGGCCAATCCCTGGCAATCCGCCGTGGATGGCTTTCGCCATCTGCCCGAAGTGGTTCAGTGGAACCGCCTGCTGCATGACGCGGTGTACGCCGAACTAGCTGCTGGCCGGTTGCCCATCATGCTCGGCGGCGACCATTGCCTGGGCATTGGGTCGGTCAGTGCCGTGGCGCGGCATTGCCGCGAGCGGGGCAAACGCCTGCGGGTGCTGTGGTTCGACGCACATGCCGACTTCAACACCGCCATTCTTACCCCCAGCGGCAATATCCACGGCATGCCGGTGGCGTGCCTGTGCGGCCACGGTCCGCGGGAGTTGATCGAGATCGGCGGCCATGTTCCGGCGCTCAGCCCCAAGGACATTCGCCAGATCGGCATCCGCAGCGTGGACGCGGGCGAAAAACGCCTGCTGCATGACATGGGCATCGAGGTGTTCGACATGCGTTACATCGACGAGATGGGCATGCGCCACACCATGGAGCTGGCGTTGGCGCTGATCGACCCGAACACCCACGTGCATGTAAGCCTGGACGTGGACTTTCTGGACTCCGCCATCGCTCCGGGCGTCGGTACCACCGTACGGGGTGGTCCGACCTACCGTGAAGCACAGCTGTGTATGGAGATGGTCGCCGACACCGGCCGGTTGGCGTCGCTCGACATTGTCGAACTCAACCCGGCGCTCGATGTACGCAACCAGACCGCCGAACTCGCGGTGGACCTGATCGAAAGCCTGTTCGGCAAAAGCACCTTGATGCGTCCGACATCCACGCGGCGTTGAGCCTCGCTCAGGTTATTTCTTTTTGTTGTACACGTCGATGCATACGGCTGCCAGCAGGACCAGGCCCTTGATGACTTGCTGGTAGTCGATGCCGATGCCCATGATGGACATGCCATTGTTCATGACACCCATGATGAAGGCGCCAATTACCGCGCCCAAAACCTTGCCCACGCCGCCCGAGGCGGAAGCCCCGCCGATAAAACATGCCGCGATGACATCGAGTTCGAAACCGAGGCCCGCTTTGGGTGTGGCGGTATTCAGGCGCGCCGCGAAAATAAGGCCTGCCAATGCGGCCAGCACACCCATGTTGATGAAGGTATAAAACGTCAGGCGTTCGGTGTTGATGCCCGACAACCTGGCCGCTTTTTCGTTGCCGCCCAACGCATAGATGCGCCTGCCAAGCGTGGTCCGGGACGTGACAAAGTCGTAGAGCAGCATCAGCAGCAGCATCACGATCAGCACGTTGGGCAAGCCCCGGTAAGAGGACAACAGATAACTGAACGCGGCGATCATCGCGGCAAAAACCAGGTTCTTCACCATGAAGAAAACCGTCGGCTCGTTGTCCATGCCGTGTTTGACGCGCTCGGCGCGGCCACGCACCTTGATGACCAGCAGCGCCAGCGCCATCAGGAGGCCGGCTATCAGCGAAGTAATGCGCAGCGTTTCTCCGGCGAAGGGGTCGGGAATGAAGCCGGTGCTCAACAGCTGGAACTCCGCCGGAAACGGGCCAACCGATGAGCCTTGCAGGACCGCCAGCGTCAGGCCCTTGAACACCAGCATGCCGGCGAGTGTCACGATGAAGGAAGGCATCTTGTAAAACGCCACCCAATATCCCTGCGCGGCGCCTATGACCCCGCCCAGCACCAGGCAGATGACAGTTGCCAGCAGGAAGTTCATCTTGTATTCGACCATCAGCACAGCGGCCACCGCGCCAACGAACCCGCTCACCGAACCCACCGAAAGATCGATGTGTCCGGCAACTATTACCAGCAGCATGCCCAGCGCCATGACGATGATGTAGCTGTTCTGCAGGATCAGATTGGTCAGGTTCAGGGGTTGGAACAGCGTGC
>JANYBQ010000457.1 GCA_025360705.1 Betaproteobacteria bacterium
CGACCTGCCGCGGCTGCAAACGGTAGCACACGTGTGTGTGTTGGGCTCCGAAAAGGCAGCCTGGTTCCTGGACCCCGAAGGCAACATTCTGTGCCTGCACGAGGACATCGTATAAGCCCCGGCAAGTACGACTCGTCGCAAGGAGATCACTATGGCAATCGACGCGCAAAAACTGGATGCGTTCATGGGCAAATTCGTCGGCGACCTGGGCGCCGCGATGCATGCCGGCACGGTGGTGCTGGGTGAAAAGCTGGGGCTGTACAAGGCTCTTGCGCAAGCGCCCATGACCGCCGCGGAACTGGCCGCCGCAACCTCAACCGATGCGCGCTACGTGGCCGAATGGCTGGCGGCACAGGCAGCCTCCGGTTACGCGCAATACGACGCCGTCACGCAAAAATTCAGCCTCAGCGAGGAACAGGCGTTTGCGCTGGCCACCGAGGGTAGCCCTGCCTATGTGCCGGGGGCCTTCCAGCTCACACTGGGCGCGCAGCGCTCCACCGACAAAATCGCGCAGGTGTTCAGAACCGGCCTTGGTTTCGGCTGGCACCAGCACCACGACTGGCTGTTCCTGGGTACTGAAAAATTCTTCCGCCCCGGTTATGCGGCCAACCTGGTTGCGAGCTGGATACCCGCGCTCGATGGCGTCCAGGCCAAGTTGACAAGCGGTGCCAAGGTGGCCGACGTCGGTTGTGGCCTCGGTGCCTCGACCATTCTCATGGCACAGGCATATCCAGAGTCGGAGTTCACCGGTTTTGACTACCATGCGGCGTCGCTTGAATGGGCGCGCGAAGCCGCGCAAAGTGCCGGCGTGGCAGACCGGGTGCGGTTCGAAGTCGCCGCGGCCAAGGAGTTCCCCGGGCAGCACTACGACTTCATCGCGATGTTCGATTGCCTGCATGACATGGGCGACCCGGTCGGTGCCTCGGCCCATGTCCTGCAGGCCCTCAAGCCCGACGGTAGCTGGATGATCGTGGAGCCGTTTGCCAACGACAAACTGGAGGACAACCTGAATCCGGTCGGGCGCGTGTTTTACTCGGCCTCCACCCTGATCTGCACGCCGGCTTCGCGCTCGCAGGAGGGAGGGCGCGCACTGGGCGCGCAGGCGGGCGAGGCAAAGCTGCGCGAAGTGGTGCAGGCAGGCGGCTTCACGGGTTTTCGGCGTGCCACCCAGACACCCTTCAATCTGATACTGGAAGCGCGGCCTTGACGGTATTTTGGCGGCTTTGTCTCGCGCCGGCCTGCGCTGCGGGAAGATAAAGGCAATGGTGGACGGGTAATCCGGATCATCAGCCTGAAGTCCCGCGGGTAGGCCTGCGCGGCCGCCTGTATCAGGGTCAGGCTGAAAGGGTTGTAGTAGTCGGCGAGGGCCGCCGGGGTCAGCCGGCGTGCGTGTCCCTGCTATGTCGATGGCTATGCAATGAATGCTTAAACAATAATTGTCTAGGCATTTATAATCGCGGCCATGGCCAGCCCGATCCCCGAAATTCCAGACTGCCCGGCGTTCTACGTTCCGGGACAACATCGCCCGGATCAGAGCGTAGGTTTCCTGATGCGCAAGGTTTTGGGTTCGGTGCTGGCGCAGGTCGATGCGCAACTTTCCGCCTACGACATGACTTACGTACAGTGGTTGCCGCTGTACAAACTGGTCATGAAAGAGGGCAACACAGTGGCCGGCCTGGCGCGCGAGCTGCACATTGACCCCGGCGCCATGACACGTTCGCTGGACCGCCTGGAAGGCAAAGGTCTGGTGCGGCGCGAGCGCTCCACCGAAGACCGGCGCGTAGTACATCTGGTGCTGACCGATGAAGGCCGCAAGGTGGCCCGCAAGGTTCCGACGGTACTGGCCGCCGTGCTCAACGGGCACTTGCGCGGTTTCACCGAAGCCGAGTGGCAGCAGCTTCAGCAGTTCCTGAATCGCATGCTCGCGAATGGCGAGGCCATGCGACGTGCCGCCCATCCATAACCGGCCGCTCGCAACCCGGACCTCTCACCTCCAATACCGATGAAAACTGCATTTCCTTCAGCATTGGCCAGCACCCCGGTTTCGCGTGTTGTAGTGCTGACGGTACTGTCTGCCGCCGCTTTGCTGACCGCCTGCGCGAACTTCGGCCCGGACCACGTGCCGCTCGCAAGTTCAACGCCGGCTGCGCTGGGCCTGAATGACGCCAACTCGATTCCCGTGGCGCCGCGCTGGTGGGCCAGTTTGAGCGACCCGCGGCTGGACCAACTGGTGGATCAGGCCCTGCAGGGCAGCCCTACGCTGGCTGTGGCGCGCGCGCGCCTGGACCGCGCCGGCTCTCTGGCCGAGATCAGCCGCGCCAGCGCTGCGCCACAGGCCAGTCTGGCCGCCGAGGTCAGCCGCCAGCGCTACACCGAAAACGGCTTGATACCGCCGCCCATAGCCGGCAGCGTGCGTGACAACGCAACCCTGCAAGGCAACTTCAGCTGGGCGCCGGACTGGTTTGGCGGACATGCGGCGGACATTGCAGCCGCGCTCGGCCAGGCGCGTGCAGCGCAGGCCGACGTGGCATCGGCGGCCACCGCGCTGGCGGCCCAGGTCAGCCGCGCCTATGTGGCCCTGGCACGTTTGCTGGCGCAGCGCGAAGTGGCCCAGCGCGCTCTGGCGCAGCGTGACGAGGCTTTGGGCCTGACGCGCCAACGAACCTCCGCCGGTCTGGATAGCCAGGTCGAGTTGACACAGGCCGAGGGCGCGTTGCCCGATGCCCGGGCCCAGATCGAAGCGCTGGACGAGCAAGTCATGTTGGCACGACGGCAGATCGCGGTATTGACCGGCCAGGCCCCCAATGCACTCGACGATTTGTCACCCAGCCTGGCCGCGCTGGCGCTGGACAACATGCCCGTCGCGCTGGGTGCCGACCTGCTGGGCCGCCGGCCCGACGTGGTGGCCGCGCGCTGGCGCGTCGAGGCCGCCACGCAGGATGTAACGATGGCCCGAACCCAGTTTTATCCCAATATCAATCTCACGGCCTTTATCGGTTTGAACGCACTGGGCCTGGGCAACCTGATCGACGTCGGCAGCCGCCAGTACGGCGTCACCCCCGCGTTGCGCTTGCCGCTTTTCGACGGCGGGCGCCTGCGCGCGCAACTGGGCGGACGCCAGGCCGATCTGGATGGCGCGATTGCGCAATACAACAGCGTGTTGCTGGATGCCGTGAAGGAGGCTGGCGATGCAATTGCATCCGGCCAGTCGCTCGAACGCCAGCAACGCGAACAGGCTGCGTCATTGGCCAGCGCCGAGAAGGCGTATGCATTTTCAGTTCAGCGCTACCAGGCCGGTTTGAGCGGTTACCTGGTGGTGCTCGCCTCCGAAAGCCAGTTGCTGGTGCAACGCCGCCTCGCGGTGGACCTGCGCGCGCGCCAGTTCGACACCCGTGTCGCCCTGATGAAGGCGCTGGGTGGCGGATGGACCGACGACAGCGCCAGCTTGAACGTCGCCACGCATTGATGCCACGCACCGATTGCCGCGAACCGATTTTTTCTGAATTCGAAAGACCCAGTCATGAGCGACAACGCCTCCGCGGCCAACCTACCTCCCGCACCCCCACCCGCGGCCAATCCTCCTGCGACTTCACCCGCGGTCAATCCG
Organism: Betaproteobacteria bacterium; assembly: GCA_025360705.1. Lineage (GTDB taxonomy): Bacteria > Pseudomonadota > Gammaproteobacteria > Burkholderiales > Burkholderiaceae_C > CAISIP01. The sequence continues at coordinate 3,608 of JANYBQ010000457.1, forward strand.
CCGGCCGCGATTGCCGCGGCGGGGACCAACGGCACACGCAAACGCGGCCTCAAGCTGATAGTGGCGCTGGTCGCGCTGGTCGGTATCGGCTGGGGCGTCTGGCACTGGATTTATTCGCGCCATCTGGTGAACACCGATAACGCCTACGTGGCCGGCAACGTGGTGCAGATTACGCCGCAGGTTGGCGGCACCGTGATCGCGATCAATGCCGACGACACCGACTTCGTACGTGCCGGCCAGCCGCTGGTAAAACTCGATCCGGCCGACGCGCGTGTAGGGCTGGAACAGGCGCAGGCGCAGCTCGCGCAAACCGTGCGTGAAGTGCGCGTGTTATTTGCCAACAACACCACCTTGGCGGCCCAGGTCGGTACGCGCGACGCCGACCTTGCGCGGGTGCAGTCGGATCTCGCGCGGGCACAGGACGACGTCAACCGCCGTGCACCGCTGGTAGCCAGCGGCGCCGTCGGCAGGGAAGAGTTTCAGCACGCAAGCGCGCAGCTCACCGCCGCCAGAAGTGCCGTCGCCGCCGCCCAGTCGGGCGTGTTGGCAGCCAGGGAACAACTCGGTGCCAGCCGTACCCAGACCGATGGAACCAGCATCGAGCAGCACCCCAATGTGCTGCGCGCCGCGGCGCGCGTGCGCGAGGCCTATCTCGGATTGCAGCGTGCGGAACTGGTCGCGCCGATCGATGGCTACATCGCAAAACGCGGCGTGCAGATCGGCCAGCGCGTGCAGGCCGGTGCTCCGCTGATGACGCTGGTGGCGCTCAACCAACTGTGGGTGGACGCCAATTTCAAGGAGAGCCAGTTGCAGGACCTGCGCATCGGCCAGCCGGCCGACATGGAGGCCGACGTCTACGGCAAGAAGGTCGTGTACCACGGCAAGGTGTCGGGCCTGGGGGCCGGTACCGGTGCCGCTTTTGCGCTGCTGCCGGCGCAAAACGCTACCGGCAACTGGATCAAGGTGGTACAGCGGGTGCCGGTGCGTATTGCGCTTGACCCCAGCGAGCTGACCGCGCATCCGCTGCGGGTGGGCCTGTCGATGGACGTCACGGTCAATACGCAGGACCAGAGCGGCAAGAGCCTGTCCGATACGCCGCGTACCAGTGCGCTGGCCTCGACGGAAGTGTTCGATGCGCAACAGCGCGCCAGCAACGTCCAGGTGGACCGGATCATCGCGGCCAGCCTCGGACACAAGGCAAAAACTCCATGAGTGGGATAGCCGCACCGGCGTATGCCGAGCCGCCACCCCTGCAAGGGATGGAGCTGGTCCTCGGTACGCTGGCGCTGTCGCTGGCGACCTTCATGAACGTGCTGGATTCGTCGATCGCCAACGTGTCGATCCCGTCCATCGCGGGCGACTTGGGCGTGAGTCCGGGGCAGGGCACCTGGGTCATCACGAGTTTTGGCGTGTCCAACGCGATTTCGGTGCCACTCACGGGCTGGTTGACGCAGCGCTTTGGCGCGGTCCGGCTATTTACGATGAGCATCCTGCTGTTCGTGTTGGCTTCCTGGTTATGCGGTTTTGCGCCGTCGCTTGAAATACTGGTGGTATGCCGCGTGTTTCAGGGGCTGGTGGCCGGGCCGATGATTCCGTTGTCGCAAACCCTGCTGCTGGCCAGTTATCCGCGTGCCAAAGCCGGAACCGCACTGGCCTTATGGGGCATGACTACGCTGGTGGCGCCCGTGGTGGGCCCGCTGGCGGGCGGCTGGATTACCGACAACCTTTCCTGGCCCTGGATTTTTTATATCAATGTGCCGGTGGGCCTGCTCGCCGCGGCGCTGACCTGGGCCATCTACAGCAAACGCGACACGCCGATTCGCAAGCTGCCGATCGACACCGTGGGCCTGACGCTGCTGGTGTTGTGGGTCGGTTCGCTGCAATTGATGCTGGACAAGGGCAAGGAGCTGGACTGGTTCGCCTCCAACCAGATCATCGCGCTGGCCATCGTCGCGGTGGTGGCCTTCGTGGTATTTCTGGTCTGGGAGTTGACCGACCAACATCCGGTGGTGGAACTCCGTCTGTTCGCGGGGCGAAATTTCGGTTTTGGTTCGTTGGCGATGGCGATGGCCTATGGTCTGTTTTTTGCCAACATCGTGATTCTTCCGTTGTGGCTGCAGCAATGGATGGGCTACACCGCCACTGCTGCCGGCTTCGCTCTGGCGCCAGTGGGTCTGCTGGCTATTTTGCTGACGCCGCTGGTCGGGAAGAAGATCGCTGTGTGGGACCCGCGTGTCATGGCCAGCTGTGCATTTGTCGGGTTTGCATTAGTGTTGTGGATGCGCTCGCAGTTCACGACCGAAACCGATTTCATGCACATCCTGATTCCCACCATCATGCAGGGCGCAGCGGTGTCGTTTTTCTTCATCCCGCTGACCACATTGACGCTGGCCGGCTTGTCGCAGGACCGGATTCCGGCGGCCGCGGGTTTGAGCAACTTCACGCGCATCACGGCAGGCGCGATGGGTACGTCGATCGCCACCACGATGTGGGAAAACCGCGCCGTCATGCACCACGCCCACCTGGCCGAACCGCTGGTGCAGGGGCAGGGCGCATTTGCCGTTGCGCTGGACGGCTTGCGCGCCGCCGGCCTGAGCGCCGAGCAGGCGCTGGGGCAGATTACCCGCATGATCGACCAGCAGGCCTACACACGGGCGGCCGACGATATCTTCCTGGTGTCGGCCTTTTTGTTCATTTTGTTGATCGGGGCGGTGTGGTTGACCAAGCGGCCGCCGAAGATGGCGGCGGGTGCTGCTGCGGCCAGCGGCGCGCATTGAGCGGCCGCTCCGTCAACGCCTTCTCGCGTTTGACTGGATCGAAGGTGATACGCAGCAGATCCTCGACCGCCACTTCAAGCTCCACGCCCTCTCGCAACACGAGTGCTGTTTTGGGCGCCAGGTCCGCCAGCGCCTCGATGGCATGGCGGGCACGGTCCATGGCCAGGTGCTCCAGGGCGTGCCCCAGGCTGAACAAGACGAGCAGCAGGGCGCCTTCGGCCCACTGCCCCATTGCCGCGGCGCCCATCGCCGCGACGATCATCAGGACGTCAATGTCCAACTGGCGTTCGCGGATGCTTTGCCAGGCATCGCGCATGGCGTAGTAGCCGCCGATCGCGATCGATGCGCCCAGCAGCCCCACGGAGACCCAGTGCCCGTTGTGGAGCATGCCCGCCAGCCACCCCGCCAGCAGCAGCGCGCCGGCAACAGCGCTCACGATCAACTCGCGGTATTCAACGTACCAGGGGGATTCGTGGTGCGCTTCGACCACGCTGTAGCCGAGTGCCTGAAGCCGCTGCACGATGGCTTTGCGCGACACCTTTTCGGTGTCGTACTCCAGGCGCATGCGCTTGACCGCATAGCTGACCGAGGCTTCCAGCACGCCATCCAGCCGCTTCAGGGCATGTTCGATCACCGTGGCGCAGGTGGAGCAGTCCATGCCGTCGATTCGCATCAGCTCGTGCTGATAACGGGCGCTGAGCCGGGCACCCGAGGCTTCAGCTATGCCTCGTACCTGCCGAAGGCTGAACTGTGTCGGGTCATAGTGCAGGCACAGGCAAGCCTCGCCGTCCTGTCGCACTACGTGCACCTTCTCGAGACCCTGTGCGAGCAATGTGTCGGTCAGTCGCTGGATGCAGGAGTCCCGTTCGTCCGGAACGTCGGGGAGAACGAGCGCCAACTGGAGGGAGAGTTTTTCGGTCATCAGGGGCGTTCGCGGCTGGGGCCAGCCGGTTCGATCTTTCGGCACAGGACGCCGGCCAGTTCGGTGCCGGGTGACACGGTGTTGAAGACCGTGCCGAATTTGCGCACGTTGTCGTGCAGCAGGTCCAGCCGGCGGTCGGGCTCGTCGGTGTCGACAATGATTTCGTAGTGGATGGACTCCAGCCTTGGCGGCACGTCCTGGCGCACACCGTGCACGCGCACCTCCACGCCGCGCAGATCGAACTTCAGAATTGGAGCAACCCGCTCGATGCCCTTGATCATGCAGGCCGACAGCGCTGCCAGCAGCAGTTCGGCCGGATTGAAGGCTTCCCAGTTGCCTGCCAGGTCAGTATCCAGCGCAATGGTGGCATCCTTGCAGCGCGCTTCGCTGGCCTGGGCGCTCCGGCGCACGGATACCACGTCGAATTGCATTTTCTGGGTCGATGGCTGTGTCATGGTGAAACTCTCCAAATGATCAGGGGGTTACCTCACCATACCAAGTCCCAGGACAACCCAGCCCACACCCGCCTGCGCCGGGATGGGCGCAAAAGCGCGCATCCCGGCAGGCCGACACGGGCACTCACCTTTCGTTCCTCAGGCAGCAAGCCACTTTTCAATCTTGCCCCGGCTGGGCACGCCGCCGGCATGCATCACCTTGCCGTTGATCGCGACGCCTGGTGTGGAGCAGAAGGGTGTCACCACACCTAGGCTCGCAGCCATCACGTTGGCCACACCTTCCGTGCGACCGGCCAGCAGCGCCCGGGTGCGTTCGGGTGTGAAGTACGAATTGACCATGCCCATCACGAATACAACCGCGGTGAGGAGCAGCAGCACCTTGGGCGTGTCGTAGAAGAAGAACTGCAAGGCGCCGCCCAGGTGGCTGTCGCGGTCGACCGGCAGGGCGGCCACCACGGCTTCCGAGACGGGCACCAGCGACTGGTACAGCAGCCACCAGATGACGGCGGCCAGCACCAGAAAAGCCCGTGGGTGGTTGCGGGGCAGCAACTGGGTACGTTGGGAAAGGGTGCGTTCAGTGGCAGGCGGTGGTGAGCCGGTAACGCAGCCGCTGGCGTGCACGCAGCAGGCGGGATTGCCTCTCACGCTCTGAGCCCATGGGTTTGCGCAAAGTCGCGCGGGGTTTGCAGCCCCAGATCGCAGGCGCGCAGGATGTCGGCGTCTTGCGCCGACAACTCGCCCATCACACGCTCCATGCAGCCGGACAAGGCATCGATCGGTGCCAGCGGCTCCTGTTCCGGGCTGGCCAGTTCCTCCAGGTCGGCGGGCAGTGCTTCGGTGGGGTGGGCAGTGCGTGCCCGGTCCACCAGCGCGTTGCGCGCCACCTGAAACAGCCAGGCGCGCGGGTTGTCGAGCGTGCAGAAGCCTTGACCCTGGCGCATCGCCTTCAGGAAGACGTCCTGCAGCAGATCGTCGGCCGCGTCCGCGTCCGCCAGCTGATGTCGCAGGTAGCCACGCAGCTCGCCCTCGCGCGACTCCCAGGCGGCAGCGATACAGGCGAAGGATCGGACGTCCTGAGCGGCAACGGCGGTTGGCATCGGGTGCATTGCTGTGTCAGCTGGACACTTGTACGGCTGGATCGCGTGCCATCTCCAACAGCCGCTCCAGGCCGATCGGCTCCTGCTCCAGCAGGGGAACCACCGCATGGCGGCGGGCATGAACTTGCGCCACGGCGTCGATCCCGGCGCGCTCGTTGTGCGCCCGCTGGCGCAGCAGTGGCGAGACAGGGTGTGCGGCCGCGACGCTGTTGTCGACGATCCATGCCCAAGGCTCGATGCCGGCGCGTCGTAGGTCGGCCTGCAGGCTGGCCGCCTCCCGCACGGGTGTGGTCTCGGCCAGTGTCACCGGCAGGACCTTGGTCTGCTCCTGATCCTGCGGTTGCATCATCGGCGTGGTGGAGGGCAGACCCTTGCCGCCCATCGTCACAAACTCTTCTGGTTCACACGGCGCGACAACTCTTCGGAATTTTCCTTGCGCTCGCTGTAGCGGTCCACCAGGTACAACGCCGCGTCGCGCGTGAGCAAGGTGAATTTCATGAGCTCCTCCATGACGTCGACCACCCGGTCGTAGTAGGCCGACGACTTCATGCGGCCGGCCTCGTCGAACTCCAGGAATGCCTTGGCGACGGAGGACTGGTTGGGGATGGTGATCATGCGCATCCAGCGGCCCAGCACACGCAACTGGTTGACTGCGTTGAAGGATTGCGAACCACCCGAGACCTGCATCACCGCCAGGGTCTTGCCCTGGGTCGGCCGAACGGCCCCGACCGCGAGCGGAATCCAGTCGATCTGCGCCTTCATGATGCCGCTCATCGCCCCGTGGCGCTCCGGCGACGTCCAGACCATGCCTTCGCACCAGGCTGCCGAGTCGCGCAG
>JANYBQ010000461.1 GCA_025360705.1 Betaproteobacteria bacterium
TTATAGGTCAGGCCGAGGCCACCACCCTCAAGTTCAAGCTTGCGAAATAGAGCGCCGGAACTTTGCAATGGCGGAAGATTGTCGCGCAACCAGATGCGAACATCGATGTCGGATTTTCCCCAGAATGCATCAACTGTGAGATCACCCTGCTGCAAGTTCCAGTTCTTGCTAGCAGAAAGCCCAGTAAAGTCGTTGCTGGGGGATATTGAATACATCTCCGTTGGCAGGCGGGCAAAATCGTAAGTCGCTGCAACGTCATAGGTCTCCGAATAAAGGTATAGCGGGATGCGCTGCTTTCCGGCGCGGATGAGCCAATCGTTGCTTGGGCGGTAAGACATAAACGCCCAGGCGACGGTGCCCTCATATCGATTGTCGTTGTCGGTTGCGGGGGCGGCTTTAATCTGCATCGTCGCGCCGAACCGGTCGGCGAACTTTGCGTCCAGTTGCACTCCGGCGACCGAGTCCCGCTTGAACGTGCCGCCATCGTTGATGAAGCGTTGATAGTTATAGGGTTGGTCGGAGCGCGCATAACCCAATGTGCCAAAACCGGAAATCGAAAAATCGGCTCCGAACGCCGGAAGAGTTGCAAAACTCGCCCAGACGATCCAGGATGATTCGATCCAACTGCGTTTCATAGGTGACAAAAGTTGTGTGCCGACGCGCTTGTTTTTAACGGTTATGCAACTTCGGTTGGCGGCCCCTCACAGGGCTTCAAAGAGATGTTTTAAATTGGGGCGCTAAATGCCCACCCACATACATTTTGTTACTGAATCATAGTGATGGCCCGACAATTTTGAAAATGATTTCTACATTAATCGATAGTGTTGGCGCGATCCGACTAATTGCCAATCTGGGTTGGATCGGACGAAGGCTTCGGCAACATTTGCAATGCTTCATCGAACTGGTAGTTTGCGAGAGCCCGCGAAATCCGTTCAACGACATCCGATGGCAGTAGCGTCTCGATTTCCGCCTGCCTAGCTTGCCAAAGCTCCGAGGCTTCGTTATCTCCTTGTTGCAGTAGATCGCGCAGACGCGAAAGCCATTCATAAGACGCGAAGGCAGGCGTGTTCGCGTTGTCAAGTGCGTTGTCGTGAGCTGGATCGGTGTCCGTGGTCATTTTGGAAGCATCGTCGATTGCGAATCGGTCGCGTAACCTGGACGTCATCGCCTCGACGGCAGCGCCCGCGCGGGCAAGTTTTTTAAGTACGGACGTGAGATCCCGCGCGAGCAACGCTTTTTCCAACTCTGCGGCGAGAGGACTAATTTCGCTTGCGCCCAAAGTTGAGCAAAGCCCCTTCAACGTATGCGCCTCACGGCCGGCGGCCTCCCAATTATTGCTGGCCAGCATCGATTCGATGGCCGCGGTGAATGCTGCGTAGTCAAGTGCAAAGCGTCGCAATAACTGGATATACAAAGTAGCATTGCCGCCCGCGTGCCTTAACCCGAGCTGCACATCCAGACCGGCCACTTCCGGCGATGTGGGGTCGCCATCGGCGTCCGCGGCAAGCACCTGCACAGCGGGTCTAGTAGTTGGTCCGGGACGTGTTTGCGCAGTGCCGACATCGAACTGCGCCAGCGTATGGTAGAGCACCTCCGGATCGATCGGCTTGCTCAGATGGCCGTTCATGCCGAGCACCAGGCAACGTTGCCGCTCATCCGCCATGGCGTGGGCGGTCATGGCGACAATCGGGAGGTTCACATAACGCGCGTCAAGCCGAAGTAGGCGGGTGGCTTCGTAACCATCCATCACCGGCATCTGCAGATCCATCAGCACAACGGTGTAATGATTCGGTGAATTAGCGTTGACCCGGGCGATCCCCTCCTGACCATTACCGGCTACATCCACCTGCACGCCGCGGCTCTCCATAAGTTCGACGGCCAGCTGCTGGTTGATGGGGTTGTCTTCTACCAGCAATACCCGCACGCCGGCGAGATCGGCACTAGTGTGTACTGCCGGCCGCTTCGTGCCCTGGCTCGATCCGCCGCCCGCCAGCCATTTGATCAATTCGCGCAGCGACTCGGGCAGCACCGGCTTGGGCAGGAAATGTTGCGCCCCCAATGTATTGGCGGTGTTGTGCAGTACCTCGGAGTCATAGGCCGAGACAATTACCGGCAGCGGCGTCCTGACGCGCGGGTCGTCCTGCAGCGCTTTCAAAACACCCGCTCCGTCGAGACGCGGCATGACCCAATCGATCAACAGCAAGTCATAAGGCTGTCCCTGCTGCTCCGCATGCTCGATCATCACCAGGGCGGTGTCGCCGTCGTCGGCGGTCTCCACCGCACCCGGGTACACGGTGCCGACACCGAGCGCGCCCAGCAAATCCTTCAGCGCCAGACGAGCGTCGGGTTGATCGTCCACCACCAGCACGTGCATGGCGTCTGCACGGGGTAGCGGCGGCGAGGGCGCCGCGGGTGGCTTGGTGAATGAAAAACGCGCGGTGAACTTGAAGCTCGACCCTTCTCCTGGAACGCTTTCGGCCCAGATCCGTCCGCCCATCAACTCGACGATGCGCTTGGAAATGGTAAGGCCAAGCCCGGTACCCCCGTACTTGCGTGTGGTGGATCCATCGGCTTGGGTGAATTCCTGAAATAGCCGCCCGATCTGTTCCGGGGTCATGCCGATACCGGTGTCACGCACGGTAAAAAGTAAGGTCAAAGCGTCGGCGTCGCTGCTATCGACCCCGATCATGAGTTTGACGTAGCCGCGGTGCGTGAACTTGACTGCGTTGGACAGCAGATTGGTAATGATTTGCCCCAGGCGCAGTGCATCGCCCATAAGCGCGCCGCTTTCTCCCAGCAGGCGAGACTCGGTCACGTCGAACAACAACTCGATATCTTTTTCATGGGCGCGCTGGCGCAACAGAGACAGTGAATTGCCCGCGACGTCCTCAATGCGAAAACGCCCCTCATCGAGTTCCAGCTTGCCAGCTTCCACTTTGGAAAAATCCAGGATGTCGTTGATGATGCCAAGCAGCGATTTCGCCGCGTCATGGATCTTGGTTACATAGTCGTGCTGGCGGGCATTGAGGTCGGTCCTGAGCGCCAGATAGGCCATGCCCAGAATCGCGTTCATGGGAGTACGGATTTCATGGCTCATGTTGGCCAGGAACATCGATTTGGCATGGGTGGCGTCTTCCGCCTGTTTGCGCGCGATTTCGAGCTCTTGCTGTACTGCGTGGCTGCGGCCGATGTCGTCTTCTATCGCCTGGGCCATCGAGTCGACGGTGCGGCCCAGCGCGGTCAATTCGTCAAATCCCCGCAGCGTTCCGGTGCGCGTGCCGTAGTCGCCGGCGGCCAGCCGATCCGCTCCGCGGCCAAGCCGATGAATCGGCACCAGTACGTCTCTGCGGATAACCCGAAGCGCCAGCACGGCCAAGACGATGGTGGCGCCCATACTCACCAATGACAGCAAGATCCAACGCTCCAGCCGGTATTCCGCGGCGGCCACCTCGGCGCTGGTGCGCCGGTCCGTCATCGTCACCAGTCCGTCTACCGCTTTCGACAGGTCGGCCTTGAGCGCGTTGTACGCATTGCTGTGCACCAGCATGCCGGCGAAATCCAGCCGGGCAGCGCCGTCGGACACGAACTCTTCAGTCTCGGGGTTGTAAAGGCCCTGGGTCGCGGCGAAAGCCTTCTGCTCAATTTTGTTCATGGCCCCGGTGGCGTCCAAAACACGCTTTAGCGCCAGCAGTTCGGAGTCGCTGAATCCGGTCGATTTCATGAGGTCGGCAACCGAACGTTTAACGCCGTCCTTCGGGATGTCGTGCTTGATGCGCCCGGCAATTACGTCGTCCCAATAGGAGTTAGGGTTAAAGCCCGCCGGCGCGGGTTTTTCGCCTTGGCGAACTGCCAGAATGTCGTAGTAATACAGCAAATATCGCGACTCGCCGGTGGCGGTGTATGCGCGAACCAGCCGCGCAAGCTGTTCGGTTTCCTGATGCAATTCGTTGGCCAGACCCAACGCGGTTTGACGATGCTTTTGCGCGGCGACAACCGAATCGTACGACTTGGTGATCAACACGAGAAACATCGCATTGGCGCCGAGCACCAGCAGCACCACGGCGAAAAACCATGAAGATACCTTGCGCAGTCGCATGTCATGGACCTTTGCTGGAGGGGGCTGTTAGGTTTTCGACCGTTTCCGTATAACCGTGTACCGCGTAGGCGGGAACCGGCCGATGGAAACCTTTCAGGTGAAGCTCACCGATCAGATCGGTCTTGGCAAAGTCCGCGACAAAACCCATCACCCGCTGTGAAATCAGGATTTGGCCGCCGGTAGCCTCGCCGCACAAACGCGCCGCCAGATTGGTCACCGTACCGATCACCCCATAATCCCTGCGGCCCTCGAACCCGATCGCGCCTATCGTGGCGTAGCCCTGTGCTACTCCGATGCCCATCGACAGCGTATAACCGCGCCGTATCCACCCCAGTACCAGCGTTGCAAAACACTCCTGCATCGCAATCGCCATCTTTACCGCGACGGCGGCCGGGTTGGTTATCTCTATCGGGTCGTTGAAGAAGATCATCATGCCGTCTCCGGCGAAATGTTCAAGTGTTCCTCCATACGCCATGACCAGCCGGCCCATGCCTTCATGGTACTGGCCTATGACCTGCATTACATCTTCCGGATCGGAAGTTTCGGTGAACGCCGTAAAACCGCGCAAGTCCACGAACACAGCGGCAATTTCACGCCGGTGGCTCTTTAACGGATCGTCCACGCTGCCCGACAACATGAGGTCTACCACCGACGGTGAAAAGAAACGTTTAAGACGGCTCATTCGTTCAAGTTGTCCAACGCCCTCGGCTACACGTCGCTCAAGCGTCTGGTTGAACTGGGATAGCGCCACGGCCTGCGCTTCCAGCTTGACGACCATACGTTCGAGTTCGCGCGCCTGCTCAGACACCGCAAGATGGGTCTTGATGCGCGCCTTGACAATTGGCGGACTGATAGGTTTGGTGACGTAGTCCACGCCGCCAATTTCAAGGCCCTTGGTTTCGTCTTCCACCTCGCTCATCGCCGTCACGAAGATGACCGGAATGTTGCGCGTCGCGGGTCCAGCCTTGAGACGCTTGCACACTTCGTAACCGCTCAAGCCGGGCATCATGATGTCAAGCAAAATCAAGTCGGGAAGTGCACCGGTAAGCACCAGTTCCAATGCTCTTTCACCGCTGATGGCGACCTTGGTGCGGTAATCGGGTTTCAGGATTTCAACCAGCACATCCAGATTGGACGGCGTATCGTCAACGATCAGAATCGTCGGTCTTTCCTCGGCTGCGGGCATTAAAACGTTCCTTGCGTGTGATGGTGGCGATGGGTGTACCGGCCGTCGTTACTCGCCGAACCGGAGCAACTCGCTGACAGGATCGTCGTGCCGATGCCGGCCCATCAGGCCTCTTGCCACCGGAATTTCCGCGCCCGCGCGGGCGAACAGCGGCAAGGTGTACAACGGCGCGGCCACCGTGTGTGCGCGCCCGGCCTGGTAACGCTCGCCGGTGTGGAAGTCTACCCAGGCCGACGGGCCGGCGGGCAGGTAAACATCGCGTGACGTTGCGCCGGCTTGCACCACCGGGGCCATCAGCAGCGCGTCCCCCAGCATGAAATCGTCGCAGTCGGCGAAGCAGGCCGCGTCGTCGGAAAAGTCGTAGAAGGTCGGGCGGATGATGGGCTGGTGCAACCGGTGCGCGCGCTGGAACAACGACCACAGATACGGCATCAGCATGTAGCGCAGCCGTATCGCGGCGGCCACGTCGGCGGTGACCGACGCATGCAGCCATGGCACGTTGGTGCTGCCGTCTTCTTTCCAGGAGTTCATCACCATGCGCGGGTTCAGGCACCCGCCTGCACCCAGCGCAAAAACAGTTCGGGGCCGGGCGATGGGCCGGCGAAACCACTGATGCCGTGGCCTATGTTGAACATGCCGGACAGCGACATTTGCAGACCGGTACGTGTGTTCCAGCGCAGCGTCTCCCAGCTGGTGGTGTTGTCGCCGGTCCAGGTTTACCCATAGCGCTGCAGCCCAGGCGGGCCGCCGCGCGTGACGATAAACACCTCTTCACCCGGCCGGTGCGCGGCCTGCGCCTCGAACGTGGCGCGCGTCATCAGCAAACCATGCAAAGGGCGCGCGCGGTGCATCGGCATCGACGCGCCAAAGCCGTGGCACGCAGCAGCGTCGTCCATGACGGCGTATCGAGGTCTTGTAGTCGTCGTCGAGCACCAGGTCACCCTTGGCGTCGAAAATCTTGGCACCGTAACTGATGGCCGGCCCGGCAAACCGGTAGCCGGAGCGGTCCCACGCAAGCGCGGCCTCACCACGTCCAGAATTACCCTGGTGCCGGGGTTTTGTACCTCGAAACGTTTGGCGATGTCGGCCGTGACGTCGCATTCGATTGCCGTCCTGGTAGCACATCACACGAATGTCGGCGGCGTAAGACGCGGCCGGCAATACGACCATGGCAGCCCCGACCGCAGCGAGCTTGTTTTTGGAAACACGGGTTAGCATGAGGCGGCCCTTCAAAGGGGAGTTGATAGGTTGCTGCATCGTAGATGCAAACGCCGCTCTTCCCTCCTATGGTTTGTACGTATCGGCGCAGGACGATGCAATCGCAACGGCGCCGCGTCTGTTACCGAACAAACAACCCGGTAGCATCGCGCCATGCCCCAATTCGCCGCCAACATTTCGCTGATGTACACCGAGTGTCCGTTCCTGGACCGCTTTGAGGCGGCGGCCAGGGACGGCTTCAGGGCGGTGGAGTTTCTGTTTCCATACGCGATTGCCAAACCGGAGTTGGCCGCGCGGCTCGAGGCCAACGGTTTGCAGCAGGTGTTGTTCAACGGCCCACCCGGCAGCTTACAGCAGGCTTTGCATGGTGAGTTCCAGGACCCGCTGGCGCGCGGCAGCGCCGGCCTGCCGGGGCGGGAGAACGACTTTCGATCGGGCGTCGAATTGGCGCTGGACTATGCCACCGCGCTGGCGTGTCCACGCATCCACCTGATGGCGGGATTGATGCCGCACGGCGTGCCGCGTGACGCCATGCTGGCGACTTATGCCGCCAACCTGCTCTGGGCTGCGCAACAAGCCGCGAAGGTCGGTGTCGATGTATTGATCGAGCCCATCAACACCCGCGACAACCCGCGTTATCTATTGAACCGGCAAGACGAGGCACACGCCATAGTGGTCGAAGTAGGCGCGGCCAATCTCAAAGTGCAGATGGACCTGTACCACTGCCAGATCGTCGATGGTGATGTGGCCATGAAACTGCGCCAGTACCTGCCCACCGGCACGGTAGGCCACATGCAGATCGCCGGTGTGCCCGAGCGCCACGAGCCCGATATCGGCGAGGTCAACTATTCGTATCTGTTTTCGGTCATCGACGAGCTCCGTTATCAGGGCTGGGTGGGTTGTGAATACCGGCCGAAGCTGGGTGGGGAGCCAGGTGGTACGTCGAGGGGGTTGGGGTGGTTGCGGAAGTGGTTGTCGCCGCAGTGAAATTTGATCTTTTGTTGCATCTTCTCGCATACTTTTCTGAGCTGCCTATGCGGCAGTGAACTTCCGCCTCCGGCTCGTCCAGCACTATCGTGTTTTCTGAGCTGCTTATGCGGCAGTGAACGGCAAATGGGACGAACTGAAAGAGCCGTTCGCGTTTCTGAGCTGCCTATGCGGCAGTGAACCCTGCGCTGGCCGTGGGTCAACGACTGCGGCGTTTCTGAGCTGCCTATGCGGCAGTGGACTGTTGTATCTGACACACTGGCCCATACGATTCTTTCTG